>JAITCT010000161.1 GCA_031282925.1 Dysgonamonadaceae bacterium
ACGCAGTATCAAATATTCCGGAAGAAGAATATCAAAAAATAAATGTATTAATAGATACATGCGAAGCTGTGTCGCGCATTACTTACCAAAGCCTGTATATTATTGATTACAGCAAGAAAATTTTTTTATACGTTTCGAATAATCCCATGTTCCTGTGCTGGCATACAGCCGGGGAAGTCAAGGAAATGGATTATCTGTTTTATCTGAATCATGTCCCGGAACAAAAACAAACCATGTTTTTCGAAGGATGCAAATACTCCGGTTGGTGCGAGGCTGCGGCTCGCAATGATGCCCCGCGGTTTATGTAAAGGAAAATACAGGTAACCGGAATATTTACTATATTTGCCGCGATTATCCGGGCAGTATTGCCCTCATCGGCAAAGGCGCTCTCCCGAATAACATCAAAAATAAATTCAACTTGCAGTAACAAACATGGAAAAGATTAGCGATCAATTAACCGGCGAATTAATCCGTCTGGCTTTCGCCGAAGATATCGGCGAAGGCGATTACACGACTTTAAGTACCATTCCCGAATCTGCGCAGGGGAAAATGCAATTAATCATTAAGGATGAAGGTATTTTGGCCGGTGTTGAAATAGCTGGAAGAATTTTCCGCGCTTTTGATCCCGATTTGAAAATCACGGTTTTTATTCACGATGGAGCCGGGGTAAAATACGGCGATGTTGCTTTTACCGTCGAAGGCAGAGTGCAATCTTTATTGCAAACCGAACGTCTGACGCTCAACGTGATGCAGCGGATGAGCGGAATTGCCACAACAACCCGCCGGTATGTTGATAAACTCGCCGGCACTAAAACCCGCATCCTGGATACGCGCAAAACAACGCCGGGCATGAGAATCCTCGAAAAAGAAGCAGTCCGGATCGGCGGCGGAACGAACCACAGGATCGGACTTTTCGATATGATTTTGCTGAAAGACAATCATATCGATTTTGCAGGAGGGATTGAAAAAGCGATTACCCGCGCCAAACAGTATCTGTTTGCGCAAGGCAAAACGTTACCGGTTGAAATAGAAGTGCGGAATTTCGACGAATTAAGCCAAGTCCTGGAAACAGGCGGAGTTGACCGCATCATGCTCGACAATTTCAGTGTCGAAGATACCCGCAAAGCCGTTGGCCTGGTTGCCGGAAGATACGAACTGGAATCTTCCGGCGGTATCACATCCGATACGATTCGGGATTATGCCGCAACCGGCGTGGATTATATTTCCGTAGGGGCGCTTACTCATTCGGTCAAAAGTTTGGATATGAGCCTGAAAAAGGAATTGAGAAGCGAAACGTGAAGGGGAAAATTATTTTTTCGTTGACATTTCATCAAACGCCTGCATCAGGGCTTTTAATTCGCTACCTACGCCTTTCAAACGGCGAACGATTTCTTCGCTGCGGACAACTTTGTCGGGGTTTTCTTTGAGTTTCTGCCTGGCGCCGGACAAAGTTAAACCTTTCGTTTTCACTAAATAGTGAATCAAACGAAAGGTTTCAATATCCTTTTCATCATACCTGCGGAAGCCTTTTTCGGTTCTGTGCGGACTGAGGTTAAATTCCTGTTCCCAATAGCGCAGCATGGAGCAGGTTACATCAAGCATTTCGGCAACTTCCGATATGCGGTAAAACAGTTTGGACATGTGTTTAGCGGTGTTCTGCGATATACAGCATTTCGTTGTATTCTTCGGGCGACAAGTCCATAAAGAAATATTTGGCCGGATTATCGTGCCGGCCTCTCACCCGGACTTCGTAATGCACGTGGTTGCCCGAAGCGACGCCGGTCATACCCACCGTACCGATTTTTTGTCCGCGTTTGACTTTTGTTCCCGGCTTCACCAGTATCTCTTTACAGTGTCCGTAAAGCGATTTAAATTCAAATCCGTGGTCAATAACGATGCAGTTACCGTAACCGCCTTCCCAACCGGCCGATTCGACCGTTCCGTTGCCGGTTGCATAAATGGGAGAGCCTGCGTTGGCGTTTAAGTCAATGCCGGTGTGCATCCTGAGGTCGCCGAAAATGGGATGGATACGCATTCCGAACCCCGAGGAAATTCCTTTCATATCTTTTCCCGAAAGCGGACGGATGGTCGGCATGTTACTCATCCGCTCCTCTTTTAATTTAATCAGCTCAATAAGTTCGTCGTAAGAATTGGATTGCGCATACATCGCTTTGCGTATGGCGTCCAGTTTCCGGGAGGTAGAAATCACCAGTTCCGAATGGGATATATCCAAAAGATACTCATAACGGTTCACCCCCCCGAAACCCTGACGCCGCACGGAGGCCGGAATCGGATCGGCATTAAAAGTAGCGCGATACAGTTGGTCATCGCGTTCCTGCAACTCGTTCAATACGTTCTGGTATTCGTCAATCCTTTGAGAAAGAACGTCATATTGAGCCAACAGCAACTTGTTTTCTTTTCTGAGGTGTTGCTCATAAGGTGAATCCATTGTGTACATGGCAAATGCAAATAATACGAGGGCAATTCCGATACCGATGCTCAAGTGCTTCAAACCCGCCAAAATCTTTTGTCCTATGGAATAGCGCACTTCTTCGTAAACCAGGGTACTCCTGTTAAAATGGTATGAAGTTTTTTTCATTTTAAATAAAATTTCAGACTTAGTGGAGGCAAAAGTACATTATTTACTGTAATTTTGCAAATTTTTTTCAAAGGAGGTGCATTTCAATGTCATTCCCGCCTGCGCGGGAAACAACGTTTGGCGGAGCAATGACGGGCTTCACAACCGCCTCTACCGAGGTTGTTTTGTTATTTAAATAAGGTGGAAATATAGAGGTTATAATCACATTCGGCAGTTTGGGTATATCCCCCCGTTGGTGCGAGGCTGTGCCTCGCGCCGTCTATTCCGACAGGTTCTGCCCTGTCGGGAGGGTGTAGGGGCGCACCCGCGTGTGCGCCCTGAATCATTGTGGGTGCGCCCTGAATCATCGGGGGCGCGTTTTTGAAATTATTGTGGGTACACGCACGAGTGCGCCCACGCGGATGCAACAAATGAATAAAAATTTTTCGATTTTCGGTTTTCAATTCGCGAAATTTCTATAAATCAATGAATTATTTCCGTAAGACAACGCATTTCTGCCGGCAAAAACCGAAATGTTGCCGGCAGAAAACTACTTTCTGCCGGCAGAAACTGAAAT
>JAITCT010000167.1 GCA_031282925.1 Dysgonamonadaceae bacterium
CACATAATAACTGTAATTATGCCTTTCTATTTCTTTCCGTAATGTTTCTATTTTATCTTTCACGGAACTAAAGCTGTTTTTACAAGTTGACAATATATCCATCATTGAATTTTATCATTCGACTTCGAAAAAATAAAACTTAACGATTGTACTGTGGCTGCAATTTAGGAAGTTAATTATTTTACGAAATTATGAGGCCGCAAATTTCGGGAAAATTTTTATATTAGCAAAATTGAAATTACGAATGGGTGCATTTCAAATTGTCGCAGTGCGGTTGTGAAACCCGTTATTGGCTCCGCCGAACGTTGTTTCCCGCCTGCGCGGGAATGACAGGGTGCGACAATTTGAAATACACCCATTACGAATTATGGGGAAAGCCGCACCGAGTCATTGCTGTAAAAGTCAAATAATTCGTTAGATGTTGCTGTCTTTATAACGAACATGTAAAAACGAAAAAAATGACAAATTCAACATTACTCTCGCAAACCCCAGCCCGCCGGATGCAAGGCTGCATCAAGGAGTTCGGCTGCGGCCAAAACAGAGAGGGAACACCCCTTTGAGCGCCTGTTGCCGGAAATGGCTGTCAAACACCGCTATACCAGACCTTACCGCCCGCAAACCAACGGGAAAACGGAGCGGTTTTGGAAAATCTTTTGTGCAAATACACTTTCTTCTTTAAAAAATTACTTCCACATCCCGAATGTTTACCTCCACATCCCGAATGTTTACCTCCACATCCCGGATGTTTACCTCCACATCTCAAATGTTTACCTCCACATCCCGGATGTTTACTTCCACATCTCAAATGTTTACTTCCACATCCCGAATGTTTACCTCCACATTTTAAAAATTCGGCAAAACGTCCTAAAAGTTTGGTTCAACCATTATACTTTGCTTTTATACCTCTGTTAAAGATACCCCCTTGTTGGTGCGAGGCTGCGCCTCGCGCCTTTTATCCAACGTAGGGGCGCACCTGTGTTGTGCCCTCGAACGGGCGCACACGCGGGTGCGCCCCTACGGGCAATATCCCGCCTGCCAAATGCGCAAACATGTAACGAATTAGTTGACTTTTACAAATGTAATTTGCCGCAATTTGCGTTCATAAAGCAGGAAATAGCGCCGGACAACCGGGGAATATGCTTAATTTTGCATTTTATGCGAAAAATTATCCATATCGACATGGACGCTTTCTATGCTTCGGTGGAACAGCGCGACAATCCGGAACTCCGGGGTAAAGCCATTGCCGTTGGTTATGGCGAGGCGAGGGGCGTTGTTTCCACCGCCAGCTATGAAGCCCGGAAATATGGCGTGCGTTCCGCCATGCCTTCCCTGACTGCTAAAAACAAATGTCCGGGATTGATTTTCGTTCCGCCCCGGTTTGATGTTTACCACGAGGTTTCAATGCAAATCCGTCAAATCTTTTCGGAATATACGGATTTGGTCGAACCACTGTCGCTGGACGAGGCATTCCTGGACGTAACCGTCAATCACAAAAGCAATCCCTCGGCAACATGGATCGCCAAAGAAATCCGAAAAAAGATTTTTGAAACAACCGGACTGACGGCTTCCGCAGGCGTGTCCGTTAATAAATTCCTTGCAAAAATCGCTTCGGAACACAACAAACCCAACGGGCTGTTTGTTGTCCTGCCGGAAAATGCGGAAAAATTTGTCGAGAGCCTGAAAATCGAACAGTTCTTCGGCGTTGGCAAAGTAACGGCAAAGAAGATGCACGACAACGGCATTTTTACCGGTTACGACCTGAAACAACATTCGGAAAACTCGCTTGTGAGGCTGTTCGGGAAGATGGGACACGAACTTTACCTCAACGCCCGCGGCATCGACAACCGTGAAGTGAAGCCTGACCGCATCGTCAAATCCATCAGCAACGAAACTACCTTTTTGCAGGATAAGGATAACCGTATTTTACTGACTGTGGAACTCTACCATTTAGCCAAAGAAGTTTTCGGGAGGATGCAGGAAGAAGATTTCCCCGGTAAAACCATTACAATCAAAATCAAGTATGCCGATTTCAAAATGATTACCAGGAGCAAAACTTTACCGCAAAAAATCACGAACTTTCGCCCGATGTGGGCGGTTGCGCGGGAAATGATGAAACAGGTTGATTTATCGGTGCAGCCGGTACGGTTGATCGGCTTTGGGGTCGGTAACGCTTCGGATGAAACAGGGAACAAACAGGTGCAGTTGGAACTGAATTTATTCTGATTTAAGGATACGAACGTTTCTCAAACATTTTCCGGGCAAACTGCCGCTCGGCTTCACGGTAGAGATAAATTTTCCGTGCTGAAATTATTTCGGCAAATTTGATCATATATTCCCGCTCCAGCTTGGCTTCTTCCACTTCCGCATCCATCATGCGTTTGATTAACTCCATGTATTCTGTTTCCGAGTGGGTTTTGCCTTCTTTTCCGGCGTTGTTAAACTCACGCATTAATTTTCTTATTTGTTGGTTCAGGACAAATTTTTTTTCCTGTAATTCATTACAGACAGGCCAAAAGGCTTTGGCTTCATTATCGGTAAGGTTCATTTTTTTTGTAATAAAAACAATCCTCCTTTTTTTAAAAGATTCAAAATCAGCTTTCTTTTTGCCGTCCTGTGCAAAAAGAAAAAAATTCAGTCCTAAACAACTAAATAAGAATAACAATACCAATCTTTTTTGCATATCCTGATTTTTTTTATTTTTTACTCGCCGGTCATAACCTGTTCCTGCCCTGTCATTGTATCATCATATACGGTTTGAATTAATTCATCTTCGTAATAGCGGTAAAAATCTTCTATATCATTTGCCGAATTCAGATTAAGACCTTCGGAAGCATAAATTGATTCCCGCTCCTGCCTGCCATCAGGTTTCTTCACAAACAGCTCAATCATCAATGCAATGCCCGCAAACATCGCAGCCATATAAATCCACGGCTGTACCTTTTCCCACAAACCGATCGTTTTTGCCTGTTCAACAGGGCGGTCAGGCAGCTTCGACATGATGTCGGCAATAAAATTCTCGAAATAATCTTCCGGTATTTTAAACGGGTCTGTTTTGTCGATTGAATCCAGTTTAATATTATTCTTTTTCATCCGATTTGTTTTTAAGGCCATATATAAAACCCGTTTTCTGCTTTAAATGCGGGACTCACAATTGCGTATAAGACGCAATTGCCCGAAAAAAGTTTAATCGGGATTTAAAAAACTTTCAATTTTTTTTACGGCATGGTGATAAGATGCTTTCAGGGCGCCGACGGAAGTTCCTACTATTTCTGATATTTCTTCATAGGTCATCTCGTCGTAATAGCGCATATTGAAAACGAGCTTCTGCTTTTCGGGTAATTTAAAAATGGCTTCCTGCAGTTTCAACTGAAGCGCATCCCCATCAAAATACTCATCGCTTTCCAATTTTTCGACGGGAAAAGCATCCTTATTGTCCAAGCAAATTTTGTTTTGTGCGCGTTGTTTATTGATGAAAGTAATAGATTCGTTGAAAGCTATCCTGTAAAGCCAGGAAGATAATTTGGCGTCGCCTCTGAAAAGGTCTATATTCATCCATGCTTTGATAAAAGTATCCTGTAACAAATCATTGGCGTCATCGTGCGACAACACTATTTTCCGGATTTGCCGGTATAATTTGTCGCTATAAAAAGAAACAATCTGCTCAAATGCTTTCTTTTGCAGATTGGGGTCAACATTTTTCAACTGTTTTAGTATTTCTTCTTCGTTATATAATTTCATTGATTAGGAAAATTACCGTTACGCCAAAGCCGCTATCACTCCCGAAATTTCGGCAAAAGCATTATTCGTCCTGAAAAAGGAATAACCGGGGTGTCTTTTTTATTTATAGTTGTGTTCCCGCTTTTTGACCGCGCAAAATTAATAAAGTTTTATTGAAAAACCGAATTGAGAGGGGACAGGTTAATTCTTTTTTTGAGGTGCTGTTTTTTTATGGCAATTGATAATTAGGGGATTATTTTGCCGCACTGCGTCATTGTGAGCTGCGGCAAAATAATCCCCTAATGGGTGCATTTCAAATTGTCGCAGTGCGCGACAATCAGAAATGCACCCAAATAAAAATCAGAACAGGCAGGTTCAACTAACGGACTGTTCAAATGAAATTCGATTTATGTAATAAATAATCGTTACCTTTGCACAATGAATAAATCCGAATTAATGATTACAGATTTAACAGAAATTATAGAAAAAGAAGTAAAAGCTATCCGGAATATTCCCGTAACGGACGCTTACGATAAAGCCATCAAGTTAATTATAGAACAGGTTCATGTCAAAAGAGGGACACTGGTATGCAGCGGCATGGGGAAAGCAGGCCAAATAGCATCCAACATGGCAACAACTTTCAGTTCGACCGGAACGCCGGCCTGTTTCCTGCATCCGAGCGAAGCGCAGCATGGCGATTTGGGTATTTTGCGGGAAAATGACCTGATGTTATTAATTTCCAATTCGGGAAAAACGCGAGAAATCGTTGAGTTAATTACTTTAGCCCGTAATCTGATTCCCGATATTAAATTCATTGTGATAACCGGTAACGGAGAAAGCGACTTGGCCCAAAGCGCTACTGTCTGCCTGATGACCGGCAATCCTCCGGAAGTCTGTCCGCTCGGATTGACACCCACGACTTCCACCTCCGTCATGACTGTGATAGGCGATTTATTAGTGGCCGAAACCATGAAAAGAATTAACTTTTCGGCGGCAGATTATGCCAAAAGACATCACGGAGGTTATTTGGGAACGGTTTCCCGAAAGCAAGCGGGAAAATAACTGTTTCGACAATATTGATAACTTCTTGAAGAATTAAA
>JAITCT010000223.1 GCA_031282925.1 Dysgonamonadaceae bacterium
GCAGCTATCCTTTTTACAGGTTTAACTGCCGTGCAAGCTCAGAAAATCAAAGGTTCGGACACCTGTCTTCCTTTATCTCAAAAGGAAGCCGAAGATTACATGAACGCCAATCCTTCGCAGACCGTTACGGTAACCGGAGGCGGGAGCGGCGTAGGTATTTCAGCGCTGATAGAGGGTACTACGGAGATTGCCCAGTCGTCGCGCAGAATCAAATTTGAAGAAAAGCAGAAGATTCAGGAAGGCGGAAACGTCCTGAAAGAAGTGATTATTGCTTACGATGCGCTGGCTATTGTCGTCAATCCGGACAATGCGGTAACTAATCTGACCAGGGAACAGCTGGAAGGTATTTTCACCGGCAAAATCACCAACTGGAAGGAAGTGGGCGGCGCCGACCTGAAAATTGTCCCGTATTCACGGGAAACGTCTTCGGGAACGTATGAGTTTTTCAAAGAAAGCGTGTTGAAAAACAAAAACTACAAAAGCGGAATCATGAGTATGCCGGCCACCGGAGCGATTGTGCAATCGGTCGGTCAGACGAAAGGCGCTATCGGCTACATCGGCCTGGCTTACCTCAACAAGGATGTGAAGGCTATTCATGTTTCTTACGACAAGGGAAAGACGTTTACCGCGCCTTCCGTGAAGGCGGCTAAGGACGGTACGTATCCGATTGTCAGGGAACTGTACTATTATTACATTGCCAGGAACGAGAAACAGGTACGTCCCTTTATCGACTATGTGCTTTCGGCAACAGGACAGAAAACGGTTGGGGAAATCGGGTTTATTCCCAGGTAGGGGCGCACCCACGTGTGCGCCCACAGGATGAAAATCCACAGGGGCGCACCCATGTACGCCCGCAGGATGAAAATCCGCAGGGAAAAAAATCGCAGGGAGAAAAAATTGCAAGGGGCGCACACATGGGTGCGCCCCTACAGGAAAAAAAACATGAAACGAATATTAGAAAAAATAGTTGAATCCGTATTGACAGTCAGCGGCGCAACAACCGGCATTGTCATCCTGTTGATTGTTGTTTTCCTTTTCCGGGAAGGCGCCGGTTTCTTCCGTCATTCCGAAATTGAAACCGGGTATGCCTTGTGCGTGAACGGAGGAAATCCCATCAACCGGCTGACGCCCGAACAAATCAAGGCGATATTCGATTACGAAATAGATAACTGGAGTCTTGCCGGCGGAAACGACGAGGAAATCACGCCTTTCCGCATGAACGACATTTCCAATTATTATACGGATGAAGAATTGGGCGAAAACTACGAGTTCCTGCCGGAAAAACTGAGTGAAATCATCAGCAAGACGCCGGGCCTCATCGCTTTTGTGCCGGAGCAGTATTTACCGGACGAAAGTGCGGATGTTAAAGTATTGGCCGGCGGCAAACTGAACCCTGCCGATTTTTTCGGGGGCGAAATCTGGATGCCGACCGCCACGCCCGCCCCTCAGTTCGGATTGCTTCCGCTCTTGTTGGGAACGCTGTGGGTTGGCCTGTGCGCCATCCTGATTGCTTTGCCGCTGGGTTTGGGCGTCGCCATTTACCTCGGCGAACTTGCCGGCGAACGGGTTCGCAATCTGTTAAAACCCGCTATCGAATTGCTGGCGGGAATCCCTTCGGTTGTTTACGGGTTTTTCGGTTTGGTCGTCCTGGTTCCTTTCATTCAGAAAACGTTTGATTTACCGGTAGGCGAAACGGCTTTTGCCGGCAGCCTGATTCTTGCGGTTATGGCTTTGCCGACCATTATCACCGTAGCGGAAGATGCGATACGGAACACGCCGCAGGCGATGCGCGAAGCAAGTCTCGGTTTGGGCGCCAATCACTGGCAAACGATTTACCGCGTGGTTGTTCCTTATTCCATGTCGGGAATCTCGGCGGCCGTTGTTCTCGGAATCGGACGCGCCATCGGCGAAACAATGGCAGTGCTGATGGTTACCGGAAACGCCGCCGTCATCCCGCACTCCCTGTTTGAGCCGGTGCGAACGATTCCCGCAACGATTGCGGCGGAACTGGGCGAAGCGCCTCACGGCGGCGCACACTACGGCGCGCTGTTTGTCCTCGGGTGTATCCTGTTCCTTATTACAGTAGTTATCAGTGTTATGGCGGAAGTGATTTCCAAACGGCAACATCATGCTTAGCGCTTCTTTGAAAATTGAAATGGTTTTATATATGACATTGTATTCTCTAATATTTAGAGATGCCAATCTCAGAGGCTCGGAGATGCCAATCTCAGAAGCTCAGAGATTACCATCTCAGAGGCTCAGAGATGCCAATCTCTGAGGCTTAGAGATTACCATCTCTGAGCCTTAGAAATTATAGAGACATTATATATAACGCCGTATGGAAACGCGCAGCTTAATTAATAATTATTATGAACAGTAATTTATTGAAACAAAACATCGCATTCGGTATTTTCAGGGCGCTTAGCCTGATGGTAGCCGGCGTCCTGCTTTGGATATTGGGATTCATTATCTACCAGGGCATAGGGGTTATCAGCTGGGAATTTCTGACGACAGCCCCCTCCGGCGGGATGACTTCCGGCGGTATTTTACCTGCCATTGTCGGAACGCTTTACCTGATTGCCGGCAGTTCAATCGTCGCTTTCCCGCTGGGTATCTTATCGGCGATATACACTTCCGAATATGCGGGCAACGGGCATATTGTCAAGTTCATCCGGATAATGACCAACAACCTGGCAGGTATTCCCTCAATCGTTTTCGGCCTGTTCGGGATGTCGCTGTTTGTGAATACCCTGGGTTTCGGCGATTCCATCCTTGCCGGTTCACTCACCCTGGGGATGCTCGCTTTGCCGCTGGTGATCCGGACAACCGAAGAAGCGCTCAAAGCCATTCCCGATACGTTCCGTACCGGAAGCCTGGCCCTGGGCGCCAGCAAGTTGCAGACCATCCACCGGATTATCCTGCCCATGGCGTTTCCCAATATCATCACCGGGCTGATTCTTTCGATAGGCCGCATTTCGGGCGAAACGGCGCCGATTCTTTTCACGGTCGCCGCCTATTTCCTGCCCCAGCTGCCCCATTCGATATACGACCAGGTGATGGCGCTCCCATACCATTTGTATGTGATTGCCGTGAGCGGGACCGACCTGGAAGCGACCCGCCCGATGGCTTACGGAACGGCATTGGTATTGATAGTCATTGTGCTGGTCATCAATGTATCGGCATCCGCTTTACGAAAAAAATTACAAAAATATCATGCTTGAAACGAGGAATATTGATTTTTATTACGGCAGTTTCCATGCTTTGAAAAATATCGCCATGGAGATGGAAGACCATACGGTTACGGCGTTTATCGGCCCTTCGGGATGCGGGAAATCAACCTTCCTGCGGCTGTTCAACCGGATGAACGATTTGATTCCCAATACGCGCCTGACCGGTGAATGTTTGATTGACGGGGAAGATATTTACCACAAATCCGTCGATGTAACGAACCTGCGGAAACGGGTCGGGATGGTTTTCCAGAAGCCGAACCCTTTCCCGAAATCCATTTTCGAGAACGTGGCCTACGGGCTTCGGGTAGCCGGAATCAGCGACAGCCGGTTTGTCGCCGCCCGCGTGGAAGAATCCCTGAAAGGCGCCGCCCTCTGGGATGAAGTGAAAGACAAACTGAAAAAGTCGGCTTTCGAGCTTTCGGGCGGACAGCAACAACGGCTGTGTATCGCCCGCGCCCTGGCTATTTCGCCCTCCGTCATCCTGATGGACGAACCGGCTTCGGCGCTCGACCCGATTTCGACCTCCAAAATCGAAGACTTAATCCATATATTGAAAAAGGATTACACGATTGTGATTGTTACGCACAACATGCAGCAGGCCGCCCGCGTAAGCGACAAAACAGGCTTTTTCATGCTGGGCGAACTGGTAGAATACAACGATACGAAAAAAATATTCCTGAGTCCCGAAAAGGAAGAAACGCAAAATTATATCACCGGCCGATTTGGCTAAAGAGTTGACGAGTAAACAAGTTAACAAGTAAACGAGTAAACAGGATAATAAGTCAACTCGTCAACTTGTCAACTCGTTTACTTGTCAACTCGTTTACTTATTTTATTATGAAACATACTGAAAAAGAACTGATTGCATTAAAAGAAGAAGTCAGCGAAATGTGGCGTTTAGTCCTTTCGCAGTTGGAAAAAGTAAAACAGGCTTTTTTGAGCAACGACGTCGAACTGGCGCGGGAAGTCGCCAGCCGCGAAAAGCGGGTTGATTCCTTCGAGTTGAAAATCGACGCCGACTGCGAAAACTACATCGCCTTATACAATCCGGTCGCGATTGACCTGCGGTTAGTGCTGTCGCTGATTAAAATCAGCATCACCCTGGAACGCATCGCCGATTTTGCCGACGGAATTGCCAAATACATCATCGACGAAAGCGCCAATCCCGAAAGCGGCGACCTGAAAGAAGACTTGCAGGTAGAAACCATATTCGACGCAGTCATCGAAATGCTTTCCGACAGTTACGTAGCCCTGGAATCGGAAAACACCCGCCTTTCGGGTAAAATCCTGGCAAAAGACGAAACGGTGGATGAAATCTACCGCAACGCAGTCAAAATACTGGCGGAAGCCATCCGGGACAAGAAAATCGACGCCGAAAACGGATTAAAAACCATGCTGGTCATACGCAAAATCGAACGCATCGGCGACCATTGCAGCAACATTGTCGAAGAAATCGTGTTTTACATTGACGCCAAGGTTTTGAAGCACAGCCGGAACAACGCGTAGGGGCGCACCCACGTGTGCGCCCCCCCCCACCCCCACGTGTACACATCCCTCCATGTGCGCCCCGTGCGATTTTTGTCCCTGTTGGGGCGCACCCGTGTATGCGCCCATGCGATTTTTGTCCCAGCGGGTTTGCCCCACTTGGGGAAAAGATACGGTCAATAAAAAGGATTGATGATTCTTATTTGTTCTCTGACAGTCATATTATGTTGTATATCTTCGGAATAAAGGATATCGCATCCGGCTTCAAATGCAGAAGCAACAATGAAGCTGTCAAAAAGTTGAAAATCGTATTTTTGAACAAGATTTTCAGCCAAAACAAGCGTAGAATGATATACAGGTGCAATTGAACAATGTCTGAATAAATCCGCAGCTTCTTTGATCAATTGACGTTTAGGGATGTTACGTAACCGTCGTGTTACGTTGATAAACTCGAATATAACTTGTGACGGGATAACGGGGTCAAGCGACAGTAACGATTCTGCAATTTTACGTTTTGCAGGATCGTTGCCTTCCAAATAGATAAGGATATTGGTATCCAGTGCAAATTGTTTTTCAATCATAGTTGTTTGCATCATCGCGGTTAAAATGAAAGTTTGTCAGGTCGATATTGATATTTTTTGTAACCGATTGAATTTCCGATAAACGTTTATCACGGTTCGTGATGGTGTTATTTTTTATTATCGTATTAACTTGCGAACAGGGAATGTGCCGCAACACTTTTATGACATTTAATGCTTCTAAATTTTTGAACAACTTAAATGCTTGTTTATTGTTTACCCGGACTACAATTGTTTCCATAAAAGTGTTTTTATACTGAATAATATTTTCAAATGCAAATGTATTAAATATTTTCAAATTGAACAAAGGTGGGGTGAATGAGGGGTATATTTCAAATTGTCGCAGTGCGGTTGTGAAACCTGTCGTTCCCGCGCAGGCAGGAACGACAGAACGAAAAAGTTCAAATGGAATTCAATTTATGTAATAAATAATCGTTATATTTGCAAAACCAAAATTACAAAACGATGAATAAAGAAAGACTGAACCCGCTGAATGATTACCTGTTCATGAAGTACATGGGCGAAAAAGGCGATGAAGAACAGTTGCTTGCCTTTTTGAACGCAGTGC
>JAITCT010000235.1 GCA_031282925.1 Dysgonamonadaceae bacterium
CGCGACAAAATCGGCGTCATGTTCGGAAATCCCGAAACGACAACCGGCGGTAACGCCCTGAAATTTTACGCTTCCGTCCGCCTGGACATTCGCCGGATTTCGCAAATCAAAGACGGCGAGGAAGTAACCGGCAACCAAACCCGCGTAAAAGTGGTGAAAAACAAAGTTGCTCCGCCTTTCCGAAAAGCCGAATTTGACATCATGTTCGGCGAAGGCATATCCAAAACCGGGGAACTGGTCGATTTGGGAGCCGAGTTGAACATCATTAAGAAAAGCGGAAGCTGGTACAGTTACAACGACGCCAAACTGGGACAGGGCCGCGAAGCCGCCAAAGACTGTCTGCGCGACAATCCCGAACTGGCGGACGAAATCGAAGCCAAAATCATGGAAGCGTTAAAAACAAAAAAGTGAACGGTTTCAAAAGAAATTTTTTGTACCTTTGCGGACATCTTCGAACATTACAATAAAAACAAAATATAAGATTATGCAAACTTCATTATTTATTCTGCTGTGGATGCCCCAAGGTTGGGAACTGGTTATCATATTCATTGCTATTCTTCTGCTGTTCGGCGGCAAGAAGATTCCCGAACTGATGAAAGGAATAGGAAAAGGCATCAGGGGATTTAAAGACGGCATGAAGGAAATCGAAGAAGACATCAAGTCCGACGATTCTTTAAACGATAAAAAATAAACTTCTTACTGCCGGACGAATGAACGCTCAGGAAATGTCATTCTGGGACCATCTGGAAGAACTCCGGTGGATGTTGTTCAGGGTTGTTATTGCCTTATTTGTATTCGCTGTGGGAGGCTTTATCGTTATGCCGTGGTTTTTCGACAACGTCATCATGGCTCCTGCGAGCGCCGATTTTTTCCTCTATCAATGGCTGTGCCGGTTAAGCCGAACGATACCCGGCCTGCCGGATTTTTGCGACGGTAATTTTTCGATTGACATGGTCAATATTGACTTGACCGCTCCGTTTTTCAGGCATTTAAGCACCTCATTCTGGATTGCGTTGATATTGATTTGTCCTTACATACTGTTTGAAGTATGGCGTTTTGTAAGTCCTGCCCTGTATGACCATGAAAAGAAAAACGTGCGCTGGGTATTCCTTTTCGGCACGCTCATGTTTTTCATGGGATGCCTTGTCGGTTACAGTTTGATTTTCCCGATGACATTGCGTTTCCTTTACAGTTACACCTTGAGCGACATTATTCACAATACCGTATCGCTTGATTCTTACATGGACAATTTCCTGGTATTGGTATTCATAATGGGTCTTGTCTTTGAAATGCCGTTGATTTCGTGGCTATTATCGCAAATCGGCATCTTGAAGAAGTCGTTTTTCACAACCTACCGCCGCCATGCAATTTTGATTTTGTTAATTCTTGCTGCAATTATCACGCCTACGGGAGATCCTTTCACTTTATCTTTGGTTTTCATCCCCTTATATGCACTGTATGAATTTAGTATCCTGCTGGTGAAAGCCGATCCGAAAGAAGAAGATGAAATTTTGTCGGCTAAAATTTGACCGGAGTTACATGCCGGAAGAAATATTTCCACTGATTGATGAATCTGGCAGGGTAACGGGACAGGCTACCCGTAGCGAATGTCACAGCGGGAGCAAGGTCCTGCATCCGGTTGTTCATCTGCATGTTTTTAATTCACAGGAAAATTTGTTGCTGCAAAAACGGGCGATGAACAAAGATATTCAGCCCGGCAAATGGGATACTTCCGTCGGCGGGCATGTCAATTACGGCGAATCCGTCGAAGACGCTTTATATCGGGAAGTCAGAGAGGAATTAGGTATGGAAAATTTCATTCCGAAGTTTCTTCAATCCTGTGTTTTCGAGTCGGACGTCGAAAAAGAACTTGTCTATTCGTACAAAACCGTTTATGACGGGCTTTTCAAATTTGAGAAAAAAGAGATTGACCAAATACGCTTTTGGTCAATACCTGAAATTAAAAATAATTTGGGAAAATCGGTTTTTACGCCTAATTTTGAGAATGAATTCCGGGGGTTTTTATAACACACGGAGGTTTTGCTGGGGAAACGCATTAGCATTGATGATTGACAACGTTACTCCCATACATCGTTTTTTGCCAATTATATTTTGCGCGGTATGGTTTTGTGCATTGGCAAACGGCTTTTTTTGTAAATACAAAGGCACGAAGATACAAAAAACTGTGTATTAACAGGTGTATTTTAAATGGTTGCAGTGCGGCCTGTCATTCCCGTGCAGGCGGGAACCCTATGTGAAATGTGGAAACTTTTGCACCAAAATATTTCAGTGAAATTCAATTGAACAGGATACCCATACACAAGGCAAGCCGGCTATATCCCGGCGAGATAGCCATTTTGCGGGACTCCGGAACTGTGCAGTTTCCTGTTATTGACTACGCGCACAGGGACGATTATTATGTTTTTCTTTTTATGGAAAAAGGATACGCCAGGATGCTTCTGGATTTCACGGAATACGAATGTGCCGGGGCGACGGTGCTGTGTATTCTGCCGGGGCAAGTCCATGAGCCGCTTGAGCAGAAGGATATTTGCTGCTGGTTTTTAGCGGTGGATGCCGTGTTTGTAAGCAGTGAATATAAAAGCGTATTTGAGAAACTTTCTTTCGTGGAAAACATGCCGGAACTGAACGACGATAATATCTTCGACCTGAAATACTGCGTTACGGC
>JAITCT010000295.1 GCA_031282925.1 Dysgonamonadaceae bacterium
TACTCCTGAAGCGGATTGTTCTTCAAGTAGACCGGAATAAAGAACAAACGGTCTGCAACCGCAGGAAGAGGGCTGTTCTTATAAATGACAAAACTGCGCCGGGAATTGCGGCAGTTACCATTCATGTCGTACTCGGAAAAATATTCGTTACGAGCTTCCGCGAAGTAAGGAAACAATTCCCTGAATTGTTCCGGGCTAAAGCCCGTCAAAGACCGAAGGCTCTTTTCGTTATTTTGATAATCGTTATATTTCATCCGCCAAAGATACATACACGCACGTAATATAGAAAATCTAATTTACATTAACACTAATATAAAACTGTTTTCCGAAAAATTTTTTGTGCACTTGAAATTTCGGTTACAAATGTCATGATAATTATTGAAACGAAAGCAGAGAAAATCGGGTAAATTTTGTCCTATTTTCGGGACAAAACACTACCTTTGTTGGACAAAAACAATAAAAATGTTTTTATGAGTATAGGAGATAATTTAAGGGTTATCAGAAACCAAAATAATATTTCACAGCAAGAAGTTGCTGATTTTCTTGGAGTTGACCGGAAAACCTATGTAAGTTGGGAAGCAGGCACGGTAGATATAAAAAGTTCGTATATCCCCAAATTGGCAAAGTTCCTGCGCGTAGAAATCAATGACTTGTTTCGGGAAAAATCTTCCAATATAGTTATTAATCAACATAATGCCGACAATAAAGACAGTTCTATAAATGGCATTATTCTTCTATTAACCGATAAAGAAGCAGTCAATCAGCTTGTTGAAATTATGCGAGAAAAACTTAGGCCTCAATAGTAGACAGTTGAATATATGTAATGCTATTCCCCGCGGACACCGAAGAATAGATTCGGAGAGGGAAAAATCATGTTATAGCGGTAAAAAAACTCATAACGTGAAGAATGACTCGCTTTGCGCCCTCTCCAATAAATATATGTTGTGTCAAAGACTTATGAGAGACATGTTCATGATAAAAAACCGTCAATGAACAGCCCTTAAGTTTGAGGGAAGTTTACTCATACACCTAAAAATATTACCGTTAAAATGCCGGCAAAGCAGCCGAAAGGCAAAACATTGTCAGATGTTCAAAAAGAGGAAAACAAAAAAATTTCCAGTTTTTGTATTCTTGTTGAGCATGTCGTCGGAGGCGTTAAAAGATGTCATATTGCCAAAGAACGTTTTAGACGCCGCAAGTTCGGCTTTGATAGTTTAGTCATGCTCATTGCTTACGGACTCCATAATTTTAGAATTTCAATATGACTGAATTTCATCTATATATAATTTTATTGAATACAATATCTAATAGAAACTTTAATTAATTAAAGCTACAAAGACAGCATTTATATTTCGGGTATGAAAGTAAGCGCGACAGGGAGTCTTGATTTTTATTTCATGCGCTTGGAAAACCCGAGTTTTTCACCTAATTTTGCAGCCGATTTCACAAAGAGCAAACAAATTCATGCTGACAGTAGAAAAAATCGGAGGAACTTCGATGTCCCGCTTCGGAGATTGCTTAAATAATATTATTGTAGGTACTCGTAAAAAAAATGAGTTATATAACCGGATTTTTGTCGTATCTGCCTATAACGATGTTACAAACCGGCTTTTGGAACACAAAAAGACCGGCGAGCCGGGGATTTATACCAAGTTTCTCAACAACGAAAATTATGAACTCGCATTAGACGATTTGTGCGGTCAACTGATGCATATCAATGACCGGTTCGAGGCCAGCGGTTTGAATGTTTCCGAAATTTTGAGATATAAAATATGTTTTCCCTTGCATTACCGTTTTGCTAATAACCTCACCGGATTCAGTAGCCTTTCCAGGAGTGACAAATCTTCGGTAATGATTTCAGCCGTTCCACTCATTTCCTGACTGAATGTGAGCGTTTTATTGTACGTTGTTGTGAGTTCATCGTGGAAATCAACTTCGAGGACGTAAGTACGTTGGCTGTTTTCTGTTATCGGAACAAGAGCTATTTTGTTGATTTTCACCTTAACCATGCCGTACTCCATATAGGGGAAATTATCGAATTTTACATTTACAGTCCGGCCTTCCTTAACTTTGCCTGCACCCTGGGGCGGAAGATAGATTTTCCCGATAATTCGCCGGTTTCCATCAGGAACGATAGACAAAACGGTTTCACCTGCGGTTACATGCTGGTTTTTTTGCCAATATTTTGTATATGTGGCTGTTCCATCAATTTGCGAACGCAAAAGGTAAAGTTGCTCCCAAGATTTGAGTTGCGCTTTCAACTGGTCGAAAGCATTGACATATTGCAATGTAAGTTGAGAAAATTGTTCCGATTGTTGTTGCCTGAGGTCAAAAATGGCCTGCTCGGATTGCAAAATGCCGATTTTCCGATTTTCAATATCTGATTTTGCCGTTTCAATGCTTTGCCGGGCTTGCAAACGCGCTGCTTTGGCATTTTCAAAATCAATTGACGAAAGTACGTTTTTTGAAAATAAAACGGAATCGGCGGCAAAGACTTTGTTTGCCGCATCCGACTGCTCTTCGATGAGTTTCAATTGCCGGTAGCTTTGGGAGAGCAAGGTTTCCTGTACGGCAATCTGCTTTTCTAAGACCTTGATTTTGTTATTGTGATAATTGGTTTCGAGGAAAAAACGTAAATCCTCCGACGATTTTTTGAATGCACTGAAAGCGGGCTGAACATCGCCGAAGTTTTTGGAAACCTCAACCCCTGCTTCCTCTCCTAAAGGATACGGGTTTGTATTGATATTAAAAGTATCCGTAAAAGCGATTAAATCAAGCATTGCCATGGTTGAAGCGGAATTTTCCATCACGCCGAGAATTTGATTTTTACTTACTTGCTGTTTTTCGGTAACATACAATGTATCAATCCGTCCCGATGATTTGGCAACAATGTTTACCGGCAAATTTTCTGTGGTAACAACAATGGGGGCGGTTACAATTTCGGGATAGCGGAAAAAGTAACTGCCAACAAGTAAAATTGCCAATATGCAAAATATCAGCGTGATACCCCAACGCAAAATCCACGAAGGAATTTTTTGAAGTACTT
>JAITCT010000334.1 GCA_031282925.1 Dysgonamonadaceae bacterium
GCACAAAAATCCGTCGCTAAAGCAAAATTAGATGCAGAAAAAGCGGTAAACAAAGCCAAAGCGGAAGCACTGGCCGCAAAAAAGGCAAAATTAGCGGCAGCGAAAAAGGTGGCGGAAACAGAGGCTGCCAACGAAGAAAATCCGCCTACGGAAACTCCTTCTGCAGAGTAAAATATTTATTTTCCTTATCAGGTAAGATAAATGAGGTAATAAGGTTAAGGGAATATTATCATAATTCATTCTACCGAGGTTGTTTTGTTTGGTAAATCAGGTAAAAATAAGGTTTTGACTGGACTGCATTTGTGCATAAAACCTTATTTCCACCCCAGTTGTTGCGATAAGATAGAACCCTGCGCAACAAAGGAAAATATAGCCCCTGTGCCGAAGGCACAATATGTTGGTAGAAATACAGGTTGCCACAACTCCCGCCGTCCCGTCAGGGACGGAATGTGAGTATGGAAGAGAAAATCGCACTGTTTCCGGTAACACATTCCGTCCCTGACGGGACGGCGGGATGAATTGTGCGGGATATTTTTCTACCGGTATATTGTGCCTGACGGCACAACGACCATGGATTAACAGTTTCTTCGTGTCTTTGTGCCTTCGTGTTTACAAAAAGTGCACCGTTGGTGCGAGGCTGTACCTCGCGCCGTCTATTTTGACAGGTTGAACCTGTCAGGATAATTGCGACAAGGTTCTACCTTGTCGCAACAAAGGGTATAAAACCTTATTTTTACCTGATTCAAATAACAAAACAACCTCAGTAGAGCAGTGAATAATTAATATCCATGACCTTATTCGTTTTCTTTTTAAGAGGGAATAAGATCAAGGAAATATTGTCATAATTCATTCTACTGGTGAGGTTGTTTTGTGGTAAATCAGGTAAAACGGAACTTAGCGTGGAAGAATGACTTCGAGCCGCTTACATTTTCTTATAAATCAAAACAGTAGCATAAACGGCAATTCCTTCTTCCCGTCCCACATAACCCATTTTTTCAGAAGTAGTCGCCTTGATGGAAATATCATTTTCTCCGGCGCTTATAATATCCGATAAAACAGTTTTCATGCGGGGGATATACAACTCCAAACGGGGTTTTTCGACACAGACGGTGATATCCGCATTACCGAAAACATAATCTTTGGCGCGAATTAAATCCATCGTTCGCCGCAATAAAATTTTACTGTCAATATTTTTAAATTCATTGCTTTCGTCGGGAAAATGAAAGCCGATATCCCTTAAATTCGCTGCGCCTAACAATGCATCGCAAAGGGCGTGAATCAAGGCATCAGCATCGGAATGACCCTCCAAACCTTTGTCGCTCGGAATTTTTATCCCGCCTAACCACAACTCGCGTCCTGCCTGAAAACGGTGTACGTCGAAACCAAAACCAACACGTATGTTTTCCATTATTTTATCCAATTTTTTAAACCGTCAATATCAAAACTAAGAGACAAGCGAAGTGTTTGATCCAGAGGATTGTGAGGAACTGTTGATATTAAATAAGCGGCATCCAACTGAAATGCATTGAGTTTGAAACCAACACCTGTTGAAAAAAACTGCCGGTTCCCATTATCCGGATGTTCATAAAAATAACCTCCGCGAACAAAAAAACGATTATCGTATGCGTATTCCAACCCGAATGACAGGGAAATCCGCGCTTCTTCGAAAGATTTGAATATCCCCGACAGGGAAGAAATTGCATAATAGTCATGCAAAGCCTGCAGTTTCTCCTCTGTGCTCACAGCCCCCATATCGGGAGGCGCCGGAAACAGGTATTTATTCGCGTCTAAATTAAAAGACAAGGTATTAGACTGCTTGTCCAGCGGGACAAGCAGCGAACCTCCGACCTTCAGGTTTGCAGGTAAAAAAGCCGTGCTGTTTCCTTTGTTGTATGAAATTTTCGAACCCATGTTTGAAATATTAAATCCCAAACCCAAAAGACATTCGCTCTCTCCCAGCATCAGGTAATTGTGGTAATAACCGGCTATGTCGGCCGAAAAAGCCGAAGCGGGGTTATATCCTTCCCCTATTTGCCCCGGATCGGAATAAAAATAACGGAAAGCAACCGCACCGGCGAATTTTTCCGATAATTTCAGGGAATAACTCAAGTCTAACGAAACGTCATACGGACTGACGCCGTAGAACGCCGCTTCGCCGGGATGGCTGACGTCAATTTTCCCGGTTGAGAAATAATGCAAAGAAACACCTATCGCTTGCCGGTCGGAATCGCCTATTTTATAATATCCGGCAAGGTAAACCAAATCTATATCGTCGATTATTTTTTTCAACCACGGCGTGTAGGACAGACCAAATCCTCCTTTGCTATAGGCAAAAGCATATTTGGCCGGATTCCAGTATTGAGAAAAAACATCCGCTTCGGTGGCCGCGCCCACATCGCCCAAACTACTGCCTCTCGTATCTGGAGCAATCGTCAGAGAAGGCGCACCGTTAATCAAAGGATTGAAATAATCCTTTGAATCGTCGCCGTCCGCCGCCTGTGCAATGGATACAAAACCAATCCACAAAAAAGACGCCGCATAAAATTTAATTCTGTTCATTGTGCCTGTTAATTTATCGCATCAGGCTTCTCAAACCGTCCATGTCGAAACACAGGGACAAACGAAGCGTCTGATCCAGCGGATTGGAGGGAACCGTAGAAATCAAATAAGAAACGTCAACCTGGAGTGAATTTAATTTAAAACCCGCGCCGACAGAAAAATACTGCAAGTTTCCTTTGTTCGGATGTTCGTAGAAGTATCCCCCGCGAACAAAAAATTTATTGTCATAAGCATATTCCGCACCGAACGACCAGTTAATTTCATTAAATTCTTCCTGCGCACCGCCGGGGGCATCGTGAAAAGATTTGAATACGCCGGGCAACGGATTTGTATTGTAATATTCCTGCAATGCGGCTGTCTGTTCCTCGGTATCCATGTTTCTCGTGTCGGGAGGCGTAGGAAACATGTATTTGTTCGCATCCAAAGTGAGCGACAGGGTGTTGTAATCGTCCATCGGGAAAAGCAAAGAACCTCCTATTCTCAAATTGGTCGGCAAAAAAGCATTGGTATTGCCTTTGTCGAAAGAAATTTTGGAGCCGATATTGGAAGCATTCAAACCAAGCCCCAGAAGACATTCACTGTTTCCAATCATCAAATAGTTGTTATAGTAAAAAGCCAGGTCGCCGGCCACTGCCGATCCGGGATAATAATCGTCTTCTCCCGTTAATCCGGACGTTCCCAAATCGGAATAAATAAAACGCAAGGCAACGCCGCCCGAGAGATTTTCCGTGAGTTTCAGTGAAAAACCGAGATCAACGGAAGCCTCATAAGGATTTGCTTCCCCAACATCTACGTTATAATAGTCCGTCAGCCTGATATTCCCGATAGAAAAATAACGCAAAGAGGCGCTGATTGCCTGCCTGTCGCTATCGCCCAACTTGTAATATCCGGCAAGATATACCAAATCCATGTCGTCCACTAATTTAGCCAGCCAGGGAGTATAAGTCAAGCCTATTCCCGCTTTACTGAATGCAAAAGCATACTTGGCCGGATTCCAGTATTGGGAATAAATATCCGCTTCCGTAGCCACCCCAGCGTCGCCCATACCACTGCCTTTTGCGTCGGGAGCAATACCGAGCGAAGGAACGCCATGCGTCAACGGATTGAAATAGTCTTTGGGATTTTCGTCTTGCGCCTGTACGGCAAATGGAGAAATACTAATCAGTAGAAAAAATGTTATAAAAATTTTTATTTTATTCATGTTTATTATTTGTTACAATAACTTTAAAATTAACTGTTTTATTGTTCCAGGACAACAATTTTTTTCGCTTTTGTTACTTCCTTGCTGCTTTCCGTCCGCACGGTCGCCCAATAAATGTAAACGCCCGGCTGCACCCTGCTGCCTGCATTGTTGTGCAAATCCCAATCAACGGCACAAGCCGGAAAAGCGGAAGCGGAAACGGTTTTCTGCGAATGACTCCAGACGATACGCCCTGACAAATCATAGACCCGTATATCTACAGTCAAAAGCGTTTCGGGAAGATTGTGGCTTAACACGAAAGTAGTTCCTGTTTTTGCAGGATTTTCGCTTGCCTGCAAATCAAAAATAGCCGGTTTATAACCTTTTATTACGTTGAAATGCAGGGTATCAACCGTCAGATTATTCATAATATCCCAAACGGTGAAAGACAAAGTATGCTCTCCGGCCGGCAGTTCGGGAATCGAAAAACTGATAATCCAATCGTCTCCATCGGGTGTTAATTTAAACTCGGCATTGCCCTTGCTCCGGTAGTACGTCCAAGCCGGATTACCGTCAATACCAATTAAAATATCATGTCCCAATCCGCTTCCCGATATATTGATTCCGGTTTCGTCAAAAACGCGGGCGTGGAAATAAGGCGTTTCGTTCACATCATCTCCATCTTTGAAACCGGCTGTGTTAAGGTACATTTCCTTGATCTCCGGGCCTGTCTCGTCCGAAATCACATCGCTCGTTCCCGAAAAAATATACTTGTCGAAATATCCGAAAGCATCTTGTTTGAAGGCATCGGATGCGTAGAAATTCATCTTGCCGTTTTTAGTCGCATAAGAAGAAGGTTCATCGGCCGCGTAAGAAATATCCAAAGGTACGGTGAAAGAAAATTGAAACGAACCGTTTTCCACATGCGATTCAGCCTGATGAACCATGTTCGGGTAGGAATTAAAAGAAAAATAATCTCCGACCTCATTCTGGCGATAAGATTTCGTTTCTTGCTTACTGTCGAAAACAGAAACTCTTAATTCTCCCGAAAAACCATCCATCTTCGCTCCGCTTTCATCCGTAATACTTCCCGATACGGTAACTTTTTCCAGGGCTTTGAAAGCAAATGTCATATCATTTGTTACCGCTTTTCCGTTGACAGTATCCACTTTTACTTTCATCTCCGGATAATTCAGTACCAGAGCGGGGTCGCCCAACAGCACATAGTTCAACTTATTTGTGCCGCTTAAATCATTTTTACTCTTTCTCAGTACATCTCCCAAACGGAGGTGTTTCCCCGTTTCGTCAAGCGTAAACAGGTATCGTATCATCCTGTCATTAAGTTCAAAATTGGGCCGGGAATCAACGACGCGGCTGGTTGTGTATAAAGCAATGGCGCCGCTTTTTTTATTCAAAAGGGCTTCTTCCCCCCCGGAAGCGCTTCCTCTGTCGAACCATCCGAAATCACAAGTGGCTGTTATCCAAACCGGTAAATTTTTAAAATTCATTTGCCGGACATCCAATATGTTCAACATATCTTCGGCCGACCAGGCCGTTATGCTTCCGTGCCCGGTGTAATTCACCAAAAAACAGCCTTCATTTAATGTGTTCAAAAACGACCTTTTGGCGTCGGGATAAGTTGTTTTTCCATTGACGCTAACCGGTTGATAAGCGTCCATAAAATACTTATATAAAATATATTCCGGATATGTTTCATCCATATAGCCGGCCAGTTGATTGGCCTGGTCGGCATGAATGCAGAAAAGGCCGGTTGAGAAATCGTCCGTATTATCAGCCGTAAAAACAAGTTTGCTTTTCCAGTTGCCGCCTTGCGTATTATCCATATAAGAAATAACTTTGTTCACCACATCTTCGGCCTGGCTAACCGAACTTACCGGAAACCGGCCGATTCCCAGGCAAAGTTTTCCCGATAAAGCAGGTCCCGAATTATCCTCCAACAGCCCGAAATAATCGTCCGAACCATGCGAATCCGTTTCGTTGACCGATTCTTTCTCCTGATAGGTCAGCAAATAATATTTCGGGTCCAATTTCGACATACCGGAGGTGAAATGGCGGTTGTCGAATACGCCGTCGCCGAATAAAAGCAAATATTTCGGCTTATCCTGCTCGCCGGCAGCCCGGTCGTAAAACATTTTCATAAACCGGCGGTAAGCCGTTGCATCGGGCGTACCGGAAGAAAATTCATTAAAAATCCGTGTTTCTTCAACAACTTCAACGTTCAGACCGGATTTCGTGCGGTGTTTTTCCGCTAAAATTCCGGCTTGTTGCAGATAAACGGCAGGTGATATGATAACCATATCCGTTTGAGGCAAGGCATGTAAATCCTGATTCGGGATTTTTCCACCGACAATTTGGGGAGAAGGAAATGTTTTGCCCGGATCAACCATCGCATATTCGCGCAAATTTGTGTTTTCCGCTTGCACGGCAAAACTCATTTGATTTCCTTCCAAAGAAGTTTGCATCAATTGAACGTCATAGTTTCCCGTAACGTCCCAAACCAAACATGAAGCACCGGCATTATTTATGGTGTAACGAATATCTTTAGATATGCTTTCCGTGTTGCGGAAAAAAGTAAAAGGCGTGTTGTAGAATTGCAGGGAACGTTTCATAAATAACTCAATGAAATTCAGATATGCCTGCCCGGAACCGTCGTAAGTAACCGTCATTTTCACAGGGTTTGGATAGATTCCGTTTTCAGGCAGGTAATTGCCGGTCGCTTCCTTTAAATATGCTTTGAGGTAAGTATTCGAAACCGGCAGGGCGGGTATAAGTATAGTCGCCACGGCTTTATCCTCTATTGATAATGTTGCGGCAGCAATGTCTTTTGATGCGGCGGCAAAAGAGAACCGCACATTCAGGTCGGAAATAATTCCGGGAACGGAAAATGAAAGCTGTTGCCGGTTGGATTGATTGGCAAAACTTTCGCCGAACAACTCCCGGCCGGTAAAGGCAAATGCCGACAAATCCCGCTCATGAAGCGCATAATCGTCAAAAACATCCACAGAAGTTGCTGCCGGATTTGGAAAAGAGGGAACGGTATTCATCTCTTTGGATCCGGTTTCCCCTTCCGTCAAGAAGTAAGAACCATAAGTAGCGTAGGGATTATTTTCGTGTTCAAATCGCCCCGACTTGTAAGACCATTTGACAGTGCCGCGTCCGTAAAAAAGCAGGAAATCGCCGGAATTGAAAATGCCGTCGGCGCCTTTATCAATATATACGGAAACTTCGGGAAGGTCGTCAATATATGGATTTCTGAAATCTTCGTCAAGTATCCATCCTCCGTAACCATAAATTTTTACTTTGGATGGATCGCTGATGTATTTCTTTATTTCATCGTAAGTTAATTTGTAAATACCGTTGCTGTCAACCTTCATCTGATACCAGTTACCGGTTGATAATACGGATGTTTTGGCATAACTGTCATCCCCATTGCTTTTTGCCGATAAATGAAACGGAATGAATCCGAAGGCCAAAACCGCAAAGAGATAATAAATTTTCAAATTTTCCATACGTTTATTTTTATTTTGTCACTATTTTGTTTGCCACTAATTCACTAATTTTTTACTGATTTTATTTGTGTTTAATTCGTGCATTCGTGGCATAAAATATTTGTCACTATTTTTTTGTTTGCCACTGATTCACTAATTTTTTACTAATTTTATTTGTGTTTAATTCGCGCATTAGTGGCATAAAATATTTGTCGCTATTTTTTTTGTTTGCCACTGATTCACTAATTTTTTACTGATTTTATTTGTGTTGAATTTGTGCATTCGTGGCATAAAATTTACTTTATTTGTCACTAATATTTTTTTTTGCCACTGATTCACTAATTTTTTACTGATTTTATTTGTGTTGAATTCGTGCATTTGTGGCATAAAATTTACTTTATCCGAAAATCAAGCAGTTTTTTGTCGCCGATATATCCTTGTAAATGGTTCCCGATTTCCACTTTCCCAATGCCTGCGGGCGTTCCCGTAAAGATTAAATCTCCCATTTTCAATGTGATGAACCGACTGGCATACTCAATAATTTCATCTGTTTTAAAATTCATTAACGCCGTATTGCTTTCCTGAACCGTTTTCCCGTCAATTTCCAAATGAAAAGGCAATGTGTCAATTTCCAAACCGTCCAAAGGAATAAAATCCCCAACTACAGCCGAATTGTCAAATGATTTGCATAACTCCCAGGGCAAACTTTCCTGCCGGAATTCCCTTTGTAAATCTCTCGCTGTCAT
>JAITCT010000047.1 GCA_031282925.1 Dysgonamonadaceae bacterium
TACCGCACTCGTCATTGCGAGTCGCGAAGCGGCGAAGCAATCCAGAGAAATTACGAGTTATGAATTACGAATTACGTAGGGGCGCACCCGTGTGTGCGCCCCTTTGTTGTGCGCGGCACCGCGTCATTGCGAGCCGGAAGGCGAAGCAATCCGGAGAACAATCGCAGTACATTCCTGGATTGCTTCGCCTCACGGCTCGCAATGACGACTGCGGTAATTCTCCATTCCCTGTCGGGAGAAAGCTGCACCGCGTAATTGCGGACGTAGAGAAGACCTGCAATCTCCCGAAAGTCCCTGCCCGTTTTTTTAGGGATTCCCGCTTTCGCGGGAATGACGGGCTGGTTGGCGCGAGGCAATCCAAAGTGAAATTATGAATTACGGGAGAAATTGAGTATTACCGCAATAATGCAGTGCAGCTGAACAATCCCCTAATTATCAAATATCAATTATCAATTAAAACAAATAACGGATTTTATGAAACAAACAGTGCGAATTTACATTTTAGTTATATGCAGTCTTTTTTCGTCCGGCTGTTCCGGGAAAAAGGCCTGCGGGGAAGAAGCGGACGGCTTCAAAATCGAGCGGATTGATACGGAATTGTTCAATTACGTGTCTAACAGTGAGCCGGACGGCGTTTTGCAGGCCGATACCGGTTTCCTGAACGTTTTCGGCGAAAAAGTGATTCATATCGGGCGAACCGATTCCGCCGGATTTTACGAACGGCTGAAAAAATATTTTTCCGAACCGACATTACTTGAACTTTACCGGCAGGAGCAGGAACAGTTTACGGATATTCAAACGCTCACGGATGAAGTGGCCTACGGCTTGTATTTTTTCCTGAACGAATTTCCGGAAATCAAACGGCCGCAGGTTTACCTGCATGTTTCGGGGTTAAGCCAAAACGTGATTGTAAGCGACAACATCCTGTCGTTGTCGGCCGACAAATATCTGGGAGCGGATTATCCCTTATACCGGCGGTTTTTCTATGATTACCAGCGCCGGTTGATGAGTCCCGACCGGATGGCGCCCGATTATCTGCTGGGCTTTATGATGGCTAACCTGCCGTTTCGAGGGAAAGCGGATGTCTTATTGGACAGAATGCTGTATGAAGGAAAATTACGGTATATTCTTTCCCTGCTTTTACCGCGCCGGCAAGTCTGGGAATACGTGGGCTACAGTGAAGCGCAATACACATGGTGCGCCGACAACCAAAAGCGGATCTGGACAACGATTCTGGAAAACCAGCACCTGTTTGCCGAAAATTATATGACCACAGACCTTTACTTAAAGGACGCGCCACACACATCTCTCCTTCCGGCCGAATCGCCGGGAAGAGTCGGCGTTTGGCTGGGCTATCGGATTATCGCCTCCTACATGGCGCAAAATCCCGATACCGGATTCCGCGAATTGATGGAACTGACCGATTATCAGGATTTACTCAAGCGGTCGAAATACAAACCTTAGGAAAAACGGCCTGTCGGTTTAATATTTCGCCAAAAGAGTTAATTTTGCACCGGAAAATAAAACACATGAAATTATGACAGAGAAAATCAACTATCTGATAGCAGGGACAGGCGGTGTAGGTGGAAGCATCGCCGGATTCCTTGCCCTTGCAGGGAAAAACGTAACCTGTATCGCTCGCGGCGCTCATCTGCAGGCTATCCGCGAAAAGGGACTGAAATTGAAATCCGACCTGAAAGGGACGCATTACCTCAAAATACCGGCCTGCACTTCCGAAGAATTTACGGGCAAAGCCGATGTAATTTTTGTCTGTGTAAAAGGATATTCCATTGACTCCATCGCCGGTCTTCTCCAAAAGGCCCCGCATAAAGACGCTTTGATTATACCCGTCCTGAACGTTTACGGGACAGGCGACAGGATTCAAGCGCTGGCGAATGACGGAGCAACAGCGCTCGACGGCTGCATTTACATCGTTTCGTTTGTATCCGCGCCGGGCGAAATCACCCAAATGGGGAAAATATTCCGGTTGATTTACGGGGCGCGAAAAGGAACAAACGTCCCGCCCGAAAAAATACGGGCTGTTCAGGCCGATTTGACTGAAAGCGGCGTCAAAGCAATTATTTCCGATGATATTAACCGGGATACCTTTATCAAATGGTCGTATATTTCGGCCATGGCGCTCACGGGCGCTTACTTCGATGTGCCGATGTGGGAAATACAGAAAGCAGGCGCAGAACGCGACGTATTTATCGGATTGTCAACCGAAAGCGCCGAAATCGGACGGAAAATGAATATTCCCGTTCCCGACGGCCTGGTCGCCCATAACCTTAAAATACTGGACAGTTTAGACCCCGACAGCACGGCTTCCTTGCAGAAAGATATTGCCAGAGGGCATGAATCCGAAATCAACGACTTGCTGTTCAAAATGATCCGGATGGGGGAAAAGGCCGGCGTTCAAACGGCTACTTATCAGAAAGTTGCCGCAAAATTTTGCGCTCCCGGATAAAATCAGGTTTATCGTCCATACGGCGTGGTATGAAATTATGCTTTGCGCAGCGTGATTTTGTGTGGAAAATTTGATGTAATTGAAAAAAAATAACTTACTTTGTGGCTTAATTATAAATTTAAGATATGGCACAACAGGAAGAAGTCTTCAAAAAGTTAATTTCCCACTGCAAAGAGTATGGTTTTGTATTTCCCTCGTCGGAAATTTACGACGGGCTGGGCGCTGTTTACGATTACGGGCAAAATGGCGTGGAACTCAAAAATAACATTAAAAAATACTGGTGGGACAGTATGACATTATTAAATGAAAACGTGGTGGGTATTGACTCCGCCATTTTCATGCATCCGACCATTTGGAAAGCGTCGGGACATGTCGATGCTTTCAACGACCCGCTCATTGACAACAAAGATTCCAAAAAACGCTACCGCGCCGATGTGTTGATTGAAGAACAAATCGCCAAATACGAGGATAAAATCAATAAAGAAACGGAAAAAGCCGCTAAACGGTTCGGCGAAGCGTTTGACGAACAGAAATTCCGCGCAACCAGTCCCCGCGTGTTGGAAATTGAGGCTAAAAAGGAAGCGCTGCATACCCGTTTCGCCAAAGCGTTGAATGACGGCAACCTCGAAGAATTGCGGCAAATCATTATTGATGAAGAAATCGTGTGTCCGGTATCGGGAACTAAAAACTGGACGGAAGTCCGCCAGTTCAACCTGATGTTTTCAACCGAAATGGGTTCGACTGCCGAAGGCGCTGCGAAGATTTACCTGCGTCCCGAAACGGCGCAGGGGATTTTTGTCAACTTCCTGAATGTGCAAAAAAGCGGACGCATGAAAATTCCTTTCGGAATCGCCCAAATCGGGAAAGCCTTCCGCAACGAAATTGTCGCTCGGCAGTTTATTTTCAGGATGCGCGAATTTGAACAGATGGAAATGCAGTTTTTTGTACGCCCGGGCGAAGAATTGGCCTGGTTCGAAAAATGGAAACAAACCCGTATGCGCTGGCACAAAGCCTTGGGATTAGGCGACAAAAAATACCGTTTCCACGACCACGACAAATTGGCGCACTATGCCAATGCCGCTACCGATATTGAATTTGAAATGCCTTTCGGATTCAAGGAAGTTGAAGGGATTCACTCCCGCACCGATTTCGATTTGAGCAGCCACGAAAA
>JAITCT010000132.1 GCA_031282925.1 Dysgonamonadaceae bacterium
TAAAAAACGGGGAAATTGAAGCTGCCATGCCGTATTACGTTCCCTGCAAGGGAATTATTTCCATGCCGCTTTATACGCAGACGATGGGGATTTGGTTCAACCCGGCTTTTGAGGACAAGTGTTATTCCCACGATTTATTCAGGAAACAAACGATATGCGGGGACTTCATCATGCGTCTGCCGGCGCATGGTTATTTCCTCCAGAATTTTCACTACTCATTTACGGACTGGTTGCCGTTTTATTGGCAGGGTTTTCGTCAGACAACACGCTACACTTATGTTTTGCCCGACATTGGGAATCCCGATGAATTATGGGAAGGGCTGAGCGAAAATATCTGCCGGAACGTCCGAAAGGCGAAAAACAAATACCAATTGACCGTCCGGCGAAACGTTCCAGCGGATTTGTTCCTGAAACTCAACGCTCAGGTTTATCAAAGGCAGGGCATGAAGCCTTATCAACAGGCAATGTTAAAAAAGTTGATTAATCTTTCCCGGAGTCATAATCAGGGCGATGTTTGGGGTGCTTACGATACGGAAAACCATTTGTACGCCGGCGTATTTGTCGTCTGGCAGCAAAATTACGCTTACTACATTGCAGGTGGAAATGACACGGAATCGCGGAAGTCGGGAGGATTGGCTTTGGCTATGTGGACAGCGATTAACGATTTGTCGGGACAAGTTCATTCGTTTGATTTTGAAGGTTCGATGATTCGGGGCGTAGAACATTTTTTCCGGGAATTCGGCGCACTTCAAAAACCGTATTTCGCAATAGAAAAGGGAAAAATGAGTTTGCTGAAAAAAATCCGGATGAAGTTTTTTAAAATAAAAAACTAAAAAACGCTTATCTGGACATTGGTGTTAAGTTGGAGTCTGAACACAAAAGGGAAAAAACACATGACTATTTGTTTTCTATAAAGGATATCGTACATTTGCGATAAACTTTCAAATATAATGAAGACAACAGTGGATAAAACGGAAAAAGGAAAAATCAATTGGCTGTTTCCTGATGAAAATCAAGCGAATAGGGATGTCACGATCGAAGATTTTCGTCAAATGGTGCGTGAAGCGGAAAGAGGCGAAGGAATGAGTTTGCCGGCATATAAAGAAAAAATGAATGTATGGTGGCAAAATCATTTATAAATACACACCCTCAAAAATGCTGTGAAAAAATTAATAATTCAGCCACAATTTGATATTCAAATGGCTAATGTCTTAGAATTTGGAATTGAACAATTTGGAATGAAAGTGGCGTATGATTTTTACAAGAATGTGATGAATCTGATTGTAATTTTACCGGCGATGCCTCATATTCACCCCAAAAATCGTTTTATTGAAAATACGGAAAAGAAAATATTTCGCAATATTTTAGTTGAAAAATATGCCGTTTTATACTCCGTTACAGTTCGTTTAATTCGTGTTATTACTATTTATCACACAGCAATTAACCCGAAAATGATAACGAGTTTCGCAAAATAAATCTTGAATTGAAGTGAAAATATGACTTTTAAAATATTAAAAACATATATTTTAAGAACGATTTATTAATCACCCCCTTGGCGTTTCTCCTATTTTTCTCCATATCAATCCGACCGGAATGTCGTCCGCTGTTCTTCACTTGTATTCCGGTGATTCCAAAACTCATATCTACCATATTTTCAATTGCTTTGAAAAGCGATTCCGGAACGTTTTCGTCGGAAAAAGGAAATTAGAGAACCAGGCTTTTTGTTCCCCGAATGTTTCTAAACTCAAGGTCATTTTCGAAATCCTTTACCTTCTTGGGGATATACAGCGGATGGATATAGGGCAGGTAAACATCGGATACCGTATGATAAAATGGAAAACCACCGGTTTAACCAACCGGAAAAGCCATTTGGAATTAAATCCTCCGGCAATGCAAGATAATGGATTTATACTTTACTGTATAGCAATAAACCGGTTAATGTTCCTTTTTTCTTTACTGAAATCAACCCCCACTTTGATTATTTTCCGTCCATCCAGTTGATACGGTATCAAATAACCCTTGTCGTCAATTTGTTTGATAGCGTCCTCTGCGTTGCCGTCTAATTTAAATTCAAATACATAAATGTAATTCTTCGTTTTTACCACCGCATCAGCCCGGCCTTGTGCACTGCGGACTTCGGCGTCCACATACTGCCCGATTAAAGTAAAAACCACGTAAAAAATTGCCTGATAGTGGCGCTCATTGTCATTACTCAATTCGTAGGGTATTTTTGCAAAAAACACTTTCAACCGTTCCATAAAATCCTCTGTCCTGCCTGCTTCAAGCTCACGGTAGAATTTGGCAATATGAAGACTTGTTTCATTGCTCTTGACTGCGGAATAATGCGGAAGCAAAAACTTCAAGAAACCGTACCGTACTTCGGCATTCGGAAAACCTAAAGTATATAACCCTGTTTCCCTGTCATAGTCTTTGATTGTCAAATAACCGCTTTGATAAATCAAAGGAATCGGATTATCCGCATCTGCGCCATATTCCGAAAAATCGGAGGAATCAAGCGTAATCCCGTCAACGATTTGCCGGAGATCGAAATTACTTTCCTGCAATAAGCTGACCAAAAAAGTCGGCGTCCCCGTCCGAAACCAGTAATCGTCGAAATTTCCGAAATTCAAAGCATTCAATACGCTGAACGGATTGTACATTCCCTCCGATTGGGGCGAAAAATGGTAGCCGTCGTACCGGCGGGACATCCGGTGGATTACCTCTTCGAAAGTCATATTTTGTTTTTCGGCCATTCTTTTTAATTCCGGCGTAAAAAACCGCAACAATTCATCTTTGGTAATACCGCATAAAGAAGCGTAATCCTGTTCCAGGCTAATATCTGCCAGTTGATTCAAATCGCTGAATACGCTGACTTGAGCAAATTTTGTAACTCCGGTCAGGAAAACGAAACGCAAATAACGGTCGGAACTTTTCAGAACTCCATAGAATGCTTTCAGCGTTTTTCGGTATTCATCGGATAATTTTTTATCAAGAATGGCGGAAATCATCGGCTTATCATACTCGTCAATCAACACGACGACTCTTTTGCCGGTCTTTTCGTAAGCCTTGCGGATAAGGTTTGTAAAACGATCTGCCTGCGTTTGGTTGCGGTCATTTTTGCCCCATATATCTTCCCATCTTTCCAGATGGCGTGACAGTATGGCATTCAAACCGTCAATACTGTCGAATTTTTCGGCATTCAAATCCAAATGAAAAACAGGATATTTTTCCCACTTTGTTTCCAACCCTGCTATGGCTAATCCTTCAAACAGGTCTTTTCGCCCTTCAAAATAGGCTTCAAAAGTGGAAATTAACAAACTTTTCCCGAAACGGCGGGGACGACTTAAAAAATAAGGAATAGAGAGGCTTGCCGTTTGATAAATCAGGGCAGTCTTATCTACATACAAATAACCTTCAGTGCGAAGTTTCTCAAAAGACTGTATTCCTATCGGAAGTTTACGTATCGGTTCCATGAATTGTGTTATTAAAAGTGCAAATATAAGAAATTATATCTGATAATGTTGTTTGTTACTTTTAATCATATTACATTTGCGCCCAATTCAAACAAACGTATGGGATGTTGCAAACCGTCAAACGTTATATAGAAAGAAATAATTTGTTGACGCCAAACGGAAAAATCGTTGTCGGACTAAGCGGCGGCAGCGATTCGGCGGTTTTACTGTCTGTTCTGTGCAGGCTTGGTTACGATTGCCTGGCGGCGCATTGCAACTTTCATTTGCGGGCGGAAGAATCCTGTCGGGACGAACAATTTGCCGGCGAATTTGCCGCATCTTTGCGGATTCCGTTTCTCAAGCGAGATTTTGATACGCGCACCGTGGCGAAAGAAAGAGGCGTTTCTATTGAGATGGCGGCGAGAAACCTGCGCTACGAATGGTTTGAGGAAGTACGGAAAAATGAAGACGCCGTTGCCGTTACCGTCGGGCATCACAGGGACGATAGCGTTGAAACTTTGTTGTTGAACCTGATCCGGGGAACAGGCATTAAAGGCCTGACCGGAATTAAACCCCGCAACGGACGGATTATCCGTCCGTTACTTTGCGTTTCCAAAGCGGAGATTTTGCTATATGCACAAACGGAAAAACTGCCGTATGTCAATGATTCGTCCAACCGTTTGCCGGAATTTACCCGCAATAAAATCCGTTTGATGGTGATTCCTTTGTTGAAAACGCTGAATCCTTCGGTAAACGAGGCTTTGGTGCAAACGATGTACAATTTGAATGAAGCCGCCAAAGTATATGAAGCCGAAATTGAAAAAAAGAAGAAAATCATATTTGACGAAAAATCGGGGCGCATCCATATTCCTCTGCTGAAGGCTTTCCCTTCGCCCGAAACACTGCTGTTTGAGTTGTTAAAAGATTTCGGATTCGGGAAAGAAGTGATTTCGAATATTCATAAAGCAATTGACGGTCAACCTGGTAAAACATTCTATTCCAATACCCACCGTTTGGTAAAAGACAGGGATGCTTTTTTGCTTACGCCGCATGAGGATGAAAAGGAAGAAGAGAAAAAATATTGGATTCAATCAAGCGAGACGGGTATCATCAACCTTCCTTTCCGGATGGAGATTTCCTGCACGGACGAGCCTGCGATGCAATTCCATAAACATGTTGCCTGTTTAGACAGGGATAAACTTCGCTTCCCGTTACTTCTGCGGAAATGGGAACCCGGCGATAGATTTATTCCGCTCGGAATGAAAGGCTTTCAGAAACTCAGCGATTTTTTCACCAACCGGAAAATCAGTAAGCCTCAAAAGGAAAAAATCAGGGTGCTTCTTTCCGGCGAAGACATTGTATGGGTGGTTAATCACCGGATTGATGAGCGGTTTAAAATTGGTTCGCACACGAAAAATGCGTATATTATAAAAATTCTGTTGACGAGTTAACAAGTTAACGGATAAAATTTTTTTATTATATTGGGTTATGGATTTGCCAAGTCTTGTTAACTCGTTTACTCATCAACTAAAATTTTGAGATGCCGAATATTATTTATACTTTTGCACATGCAAATTTCAGGTATATAAACGAACATTTACATTACTGCCGATTTGACATAAATTTATTTAAAAACAAAGTATAATGATTTAAAAACAATGCAAATGATGAAAAAAACAGTTTTTTTATTTGGGCTGTTCCTGATGATTTACGGAACAGTTAATGTAAAGGCTCAGATTCGTATCGGAGGAGAAGCCCTTCCGGATGCTTCGGCTGTCCTGGATTTGAACCTCAATGATACGGCTATGGCTACAGGAGGGCTTCTGCTTCCACGGGTCAGCCTGGCCTCTAATATGGACAACACTACGTTCGGTTACCCTCTTAAGCGAGGTCTGATGGTTTACAACGTGAACGACGATGACTTTGATCGTCCGAAAGAAGGGGTTTATTGCTATGACGGCGCAAAATGGGTATTTGCGGGCGAGGACAACAGTGTCAAGTTCACTATGACAAGTGAAACCAAACAAGTGTGGCTCGGAAGACAAGGTGAATTCAAAAAAACACTGAAAGCAACCGTAATATCCAAGCCTGATGTTGATCCGGCCAACGTTGCTTACGAATGGACTGTGGGTGATTCTGTAATACAAACCCTCCGGCCGGAGCTCTCCCTGAACGTCGGTATATTGTCTCCGGACGCTG
>JAITCT010000336.1 GCA_031282925.1 Dysgonamonadaceae bacterium
ATGCCCCTTTCGACGTCCGTTTACCCAAAAGTGGAGAAACAGCCGATAACAAGATTTATACGGTAGTCCAACCTGATATTTGCGTTGTTTGCGACCCCCAAAAATTAGACGATAACGGCTGTATCGGCGCTCCCGATTTGATAGTAGAAATACAATCCCCATCAACCGCTAAACGCGATTTAAATGAAAAATTCTTTAAATATGAGGAAGCAGGCGTAAAAGAATACTGGGTGGTTTATCCCAAGGAAAAAGCGCTTACTGTCTTTTTGTTGCAGGAAAACGGAAAGTACAACGACGGTACAACTTATGAATATGAAGGGAAAGTCCCCGTATCCATTTTTAAGGGATTGGAAATTGACCTTAAAGAATTGTTTGATTATTAATATTTTACAATAAAAAATGAAATCTGCTTTTTATTATTTTATCCTCGTTGCGTTTCTTTTGTCATCAGTAATCTCATGCAAACAAAAAAAGAATGAACCGGTTACGCTGAAAGTCGGAGTCATGTCATCCATGGACTATGTCCCTTTGGCCGTCGCCCGCGAAAAAGGACTTTTTGAGCAATACGGAGTGAAAGTGGAATTGCAGAAATTTTACTCTGCTAATGAACGTGACGCAGCTTTCCAAAGCGGTAATATTGACGGAACGGTTATTGATTATACCGGCGCCATCCTGCAAAAAGCCGGCGGCGTGGACTTGAAAATTACTTCGGCCTGCAATGCTACTTTTTGCCTGATGACAGCCGATTCAACCATCCGGCAAATAGACGGCCTCAAAGGAAAAACCGTCAGCGTTTCCCGAAACACAGTGATTGACTTCTGCATCGAAACTGCCTTGCAATCGGCGGGAATCTCCCCGAATGATATTGAAAAACAGGAAATCAATAAAATTCCCATCCGCCTGGAAATGTTGCTGAACGGAAAATCCACGGCGACCGCCCTGCCCGATCCTTTCATTTCGATTGCGGCAATGAAAGGCGCTCATTCGATTGTTTGCATGGAAAATTTGGGCTATGCCGTAACGGGAATCATGTTTAAAACCGCCGCCATTGAGCAGAAAACAACTGAAATTGACGCTTTTTACAAGGCTTATAATGATGCGGTCGATTACATCCGGGCACATCCCGTCGGAGAGATTAGAACCATTTTAACGGAGGATATCGGATTTCCCGAACCGCTCATTCAATCCGTCCGGCTACCGGATTATACACACGCCCAAATGCCGCAAGAGAAAGACATTCAAGCCGTAACGGTCTGGTTGCAGGGGAAAAAGCTGATTCCCGGTAATTTCTCTACCGAAAGCGTTTTAAACAATCAATTCATTAAATAACTCCGTGTTATATATAAAAACACGGAGGTAATTTCACGGAGTTTCATGGAGAAGAATACGAAGAATATGTCAAAAAAGCACTGGTGAAATGGCGTAAAACACCAGTGTTTTGCCGCAAAACACTGGTGAAATTCAGCAATGATTATGGAAAATAACTTTCTTACTATTAAAGATTTAAGTGTTAATTATGGAGAAACAACCATTCTCCGTAACTTCAATCTGTCGGTAGAAGAAGGAAATATATACTGTTTGGTTGGCCCGTCCGGCTGCGGAAAATCAACGCTTTTGAAAGCCATTTGCGGTATTATCAAACCCGTAAACGGAAAAATCCTGATGAAAGGCCAAGCCATTTGTCCGGCTAAGCAACCGATCGGCTACATTCCGCAGCAATTCGGTTTATTGGATTGGCTGACTGTCAAATCAAATCTTTTTATCAGTAAAAGAATACGGAAAACATCGTCTTTGCCCGAAGAAAATCACATTATCGAACAATTGGAAATCAGTCCTTTGCTCAACCGTTACCCCAAGGAACTCAGCGGAGGACAGCAGCAGCGGGTGGCTTTGGCGCGCGCCTGGTTGCTTCGCCCCGAATTGTTGCTCATGGACGAACCTTTTTCCTCTTTGGATACTTTCACAACAGAACGGTCTGTCGAACTTTTCCTCCAATTGTGGAAAGAACGCCGGACAACGACTTTGTTTGTAACGCACAGCCTGCGGGAAGCCGTGCAAATCGGAAAATATATCGTTCTGCTGTCCAAACAACCGGCAAATGTGCTTGAAATTTTGGAACGGGATTTTTACCAAACCGAGCAACAAATTTACAACCGTTTACAGGAATTATGGAAGGAATGAATATCGGAATCCATGTTATTGCCAGCGCTTGCCGCATTCTCGAAGGCCTGTTTATCGCCCTGTTGATTGCCGTCCCAATCGGTTTGTTATTTGCCGATTATCCGAAAATCAATAAAATATGCAGCCCCCTGCTCTATTTTACTTATCCCGTTCCCAAACTGGCGTTGTTGCCGGTAGTGATGCTGCTGCTGGGAATCGGCGAAGCGGCCAAAATCACCATGATTGTTTTGATTCTGGTATTTCAACTCATTGTGTCAATCAGGGATGCGGCGCTGCACATCCCGCGTGAAGATTTTCACGTACTGATTTCGCTGGGAGCAAACAAACGGCAAATGCTAAGGTGGATTACTCTCCCTTCCATCCTGCCCGAAACGCTGACAGCCATTCGCGTGGCTATCGGAACGGCTGCTTCGGTTTTGTTCTTCACCGAAACTTTCGGAACCGACAAAGGAATGGGTTTTTACATCGTCGATTCATGGATGCGTTTGGCTTACAGGGAAATGTATACCGGTATACTGGCTTTATCACTGCTCGGTTTCGCACTGTTTTTTTCCATAGATATCTTGGAAAAAAAAGTCTGCAAATGGAAAAACAGAGAATCTAATCATAAAAAAACAAAATAACTATCTAATTTTTACACAAAATGAAAACAAAATTAGCTTTACTTTTATGCATTTATGCAACAGGTTTAAACTTATTTGCACAGGAAAACAAAGAAATCACCCGAAAATTAAAAGACGCTTTTACCGGCGAAACTTTCCAACTGTACGGATACGGGCAAATCATCGACAACATCAGCGAACATCCCGATTTAGGATTGGCGCGCACAACATCAAACAATTCCTTTGACGTTGCCCGTGCTATCCTGTTTGCTACCGGAAGATTAGGAACACAAAAACAATTCGGATACATGTTGATGTACGATTTCGGTCCCAACGCCTGCCTGCACGAATTGTACGGCGAATGGCTTCCCAAAGACGCTCTCAACCTGCGGTTCGGGCAATTTAAAATTCCTTTTACGATTGAAAATCCCATGTCGCCGACCAAGGTCGAGACCATTTATTTCTCCCGTTCGGTAGCAGCCATGTCGGGAAGTGCGGGCGACTTCAATCAATTCGACCCCGGCGGGATAAAAGGCGGCGTTAAAGCGGGACGGGACGCAGGATTGCAATTATCCGGACGCCTTTTCAAAAAAGATGATTTTTTCCGTATCGAATATTATGCCGGATTATTCAACGGTACGGGCTTCAATACCAAAGACAATAACAATCATAAAGATTTTATCGGAACAGTTTATTATCAACCGGTTAAAAATTTGAGAATCGGCGGCTCCATCTATTCCGGAAAACTGAATGTACCCATTTACAACGTACCGGGAAATCATGTCCGCGACCTTTGGACAGTAGGAGCGGAATACGACGGCAAAAAATGCTATGCCCGTTCGGAATACGTTGCAGCCAATAACGGAGGATTGAAAAGGGAGGGTTATTACGGTTCGGCAGTATGGAAACTGATTCCCGGTAAATGGGAAGTTTTGGGAAAATACGAATACTACGATGAAAACAAAGCGCATACAGGCAATGAAATAAGCGATGTTACCGTCGGCGTTAATTACTATCTTGCGTTTTTGACCCGTATTCAACTAAACTACATTTATACGGACAATAAAGCGCTTGGAACAAATAATGCGGTGGCTATGCAGTTGCAACTGTTTTTTTAATGGGGATTGAAAACGGAAAAACCGAACAGGCAAAAGTAAAGTTGGGTGGAATGTAATTCAAATTGTAACCGTTTGTAATTGCCTAAATTGCCTAATAATTGCCCAATATACTGCTGCTAATTTCGTAACAGCTGCCAGCTCCAACACCTGCGTTGCTAAATATCAAATATTTAGCAACTATTTCCGACAAGTCATTACTTGCAGTTTGCCTCGAAACACTATTTAATTCTTGGTATTCTTTATTGGTAATTTTACCTTTTTCTTTAACATACAATACGGCTTTTATCTGCCTTTCATTCAATCCTAACTGTTGCAGTTGCTTTTCCGAAAAACGGTCTTTGAATAACGTAACAATAAATC
>JAITCT010000338.1 GCA_031282925.1 Dysgonamonadaceae bacterium
CTCACCGCTAATTTCCGGAACCTGTCCATGAAAAAACTGCCTTTTGTGCGTGAAGCTGCCCGGGCAACCTGAACGATAATCGCCCGCAGGTGTTTGTTGCCTTTGGTGGTGGCGGTACTCTTAAATTTTCCGGCGCTCTCATCATTTCCCGGATGCAGTCCCGTCCATCCGGTAAGTACGGAATATCCCGTATCGGAATCCGGTATGTGGCGGTGCTTTCCATCGCTGCTTTTTTCACTTTTTCCGGCTTCAAATATTCGCCCGGGGAACGAATCGATACGGCCGTTGTCGAAAATTCTTTTACTGCGGAATAATTTTTCCCGCCGTATATGGCACAAAATATCGTATCTTTGTGCACATCCAAACCTGATGGCTTCATATCTTTTTTGATTATGATGATTTAATTCCATTCAAAGGTACGAAAATATTGGGTTTAGTTTTTTTTGATTAAATCTGTCGCGATGGATACCCACCCTCGCCTGTTTTTATTCGTTTGTGTGTAAATTGAGGTTTTTATGCTATCTTTGCTTTTGAAAAAAACACTGCCATGTCAAGGAAAAAGAAAAAAGTCAATTTGTATGCGCAACAGAAATTGCAGGCTGTGCAACACAAAAAACAGTTCATGGAACGGCTGCGCAGAATCTGCATGCTTATCGGCGACGGCGAATCACTGTTCGATTTACTGCCTGCGTACATACGCGACACTCTCTACGAAGTCCGCAATATTACGCTCAAAATCAGAGTGGAAAAAGGAACAAAAATCACCAAACGGTTCGTCAAAATCCTGTACGGACACGTGGAACAGGAAATGAAAAGCAAAATGATGGACCTGATGATTGCCGGCGCGGTCAAACAGGTCAACCTTGCGGAGTATCATCAACTGATTTATCCGCTCGAAATCATCCTGGCGAACTGCCCAGAATTTACCGGAAAGGAAAAATTCAACGCTTTCTACCTCAACTGGCAGGAACGGAACAAGAAGTTCTACCAGGAACTTATCTGCGTCATCCACAACGCCTGCTATACTTATTGCGACCTGAGCAAGCGGGCGCTGTACACCTATACGTTTGAAGTGGAACGTACGCGGATATTGCATGACAATAAATACTATGACGGCAAGGGTTATCATATCATCACACTGGGTCTCTATCCTTTGGATGTACGCTACGTTACGATAGACGGCAATCGCCGCCCGGTTGTACAGGTGGGTGAAATCATTCACAACCAAAACACATCCGAACTGAGGCCAACTACCGTGCCGCTGAAACGGTTGCGCCCGAAAGATCCGGACGGACGCAGGAAAATCCCCGTTTACGTACAGCAACATGCCGTTGACCGCATCATGCAGAGAGCCTACTGCGTCTTCCCCGGCAGCGTTCCTTCGCTTATTGACAAAGCTTTTCTGGATAAACGTAAAATCATCCGCGAAGGCAACAATCGATACCTCGTAGAATGTTATTCTTTCGAGATAAAAATAGGTTACTTCGTGGGCATGTTCATTGACGGGATATTTGTGATACTCACCTTTCTCCTCCTTACGCACAGCGGTACGCCCGAAGGACGAAAACTTGCCGAACTCACCGGATTGCAGCGGGATGACATTTCTTTCCTCGCCATTGACGATCTCAAGACGCTCATCAATTCGGATCTTATGAGCGATGAACGCATTACACAGATATTCATTGACGCCGGCTGCGAATCCATCCTTGATATGAATTTCCAGTTGAACGTTTACGGCGACTATCCATGGCTGCAGGACGAGACCAAGCAAAATTCCGAACTCTCGAAACTGATTGCCGAATACATACAGCAGGGCGACACCGACGAGGAATATTTCGAGAACGAATGAAGTAGGGACAAAACATGTTTTGCCCCTACATTTCCGGCACAGCCGTTTATGAAAAAACATTGTCATTCCCGCGCGGCGGGAATCTCCCGAAACAAACACAAACCCGCAATGACAGGGTTATTCCGGATTCAGGAGAAGTTCACAACATGGCAGCCGTGGAAATCAACAGTGCAGAAATGACGGGCTTCACAACCGCACTGCGACAATTTGAAATGTATTTGGGGAGCGGATAAATTTTAACTACCTGAATATTTTTTATATATTTGTGGCTGAATCTTCAATTTTAAATTATGAACCGTCAAAGTTTTGAGAGCATCCGTAAATATTTTTACCCTCTGAAACGTTCCCTTTTTTCCGGACTGCTCCTCTGTTTCCCCTCTCTTCTGCAATCGCAAACAAACAGTGATTTGCAGGTAAGTTTATTAACGGTCATGCCCCGTTCAAAAGCCGTCTATACGATTTACGGACACACGGCTTTGCGTTTGTACGACCCTGTGCGGCCTGTGGATATGGTTTTGAATTGGGGAACTTTCGATTCGGACAAGCCGAATTTTATATACCACTTCCTGCTGGGCGAAACGGATTATTTCCTGAGCGCAACGTCCGCCCGACATTTTATATCTGCCTACAAAGCAGGAAATTCTACCGTCGTCGAACAGGTACTGAATATTCCCGACAGCCTGAAAACCTCCCTGCTGCAAATGTTGGATACCTGCCTCCAACCCGAAAATGTCGAATACCGTTACAATATTTTTTTCGATAACTGTACGACGCGCCCCCGCGATATTATCGAAAAAATTTGCGGCGGAACATTAATTTATCCCAAACAGAATGAACCGGTTACAATCCGGAAATCAGTGCATGGCTGCACGGAACATTATCCCTGGATGGAATTTGGAATTGACCTGCTAATCGGAAACGGCGCCGATTCGCTGATTTCCCGGCGCACCGAAATGTTCTTGCCCGAAAGATTAATGAATCTTTTAAACCGATCGTTTGTCAAAACGACCGGCGGAACGGAATATCCGGTGGTACTTTCCGAAAAAACCGTTTTACAGTCGGAAGATGATAGCCATGCAAAAAATATTTCCCCGCTCACAAAGCCGGTTGCCGTAAGCGCCTTTGTATTCCTTGTTTATTTAATTCTGACAATTATCCCTTACCGTTCTCCGTTCACCCTTCACCCTTCACCCAATTATCCGTTCGCCTGCCTGTTTTTGCTTGCCGGGCTTGGCGGATGCATCATTGCCGGGCTTGTCTTTTTGTCGAAGCATCCCTGCACTTCGCCCAACTGGAACATCGTCTGGCTGCACCCTTTGCACTTGATTGGCTTTGCAGGTTTCCTGGTCAGGAAACTGTATCCCCTGTTTCGTTGGTATCATACCGTAAATTTTGTACTTTTGTCGGGATTTTTATTGGGATGGCATTGGATTCCCCAGGAATTAAACGCGGCTTTTATCCCGCTCGCCGGCAGTTTATGGCTTGTTTCGGGGTATCAGGTTTTAAGAAAGAAAAATGTTAAAAACAAAAAGTAAAGTACAATGGCTCGCTTCCCTGTTCGCCGTCCTGACGGTGGCGGGAGTGCGCGCACAACACAGCGCAGAGCCGCCCAAACTGGTAATCAGCATCGTGATAGATCAGTTACGGGGCGACTACCTGCAATATTTCAGCCCGACTTTCGGCGAAAAAGGTTTCAAACGCTTGATGAACGAAGGAATAGTTTATCACCGCATGGATTTCGGGTTTCCCAACGTGGGGCAGGCCTCATCCGTCGCTACCGTTTTTACCGGCGCTTATCCTTATTTTCACGGCATTGTAGCCGACAAAAAGATGGATTTTGAACATCTCCGGGAAGTTTCCATCCTTTATGACGACGCCTGCCTCGGCAATTATACCACCGGACGGTTCTCGCCTTTGGCTTTGCTGAGTTCCACGATAACCGACGAATTGAAAACCGAAACCGGCGAAGTATCGCAGGTTTATGCGATAGCGCCCAATGCCGAAGAAGCAATCCTGTCGACAGGGAAATCCGGCGATGCGGCGTTTTGGCCGGACGATTACAGCGGGAACTGGGCTACAACAACTTACTACAAAAATATTCCCTGGTATATAGACCGTTACAATACGGAACATGCGCCTGCCGACCAGCCCGACCGGGTGTGGACGCCGGCGCTGGCTTCCTGCAACGGCTTCCCTTATGCGGTGAATAACCGGCCTTTCAGGCACACGATTTCCGGAAATGATAAAGACAAATTCCTGAAATTAAAACAAACGCCTTTTATTAATACGGAAATTACCGGTTTGGCCGGCGTTTTCTTCGAATATGCCGGTTTCGGAAAACGGGGCTGTCCCGATTTTTTATCGCTTACTTATTATGCAGGGGACTACAAACCAAATAATTCCCGCGAATGGGGATGGGAAATACAGGACACGTATTATCGCCTGGATAAGGAAATTGAAAAACTGCTGGAAATGGCGGATAAAAACGTAGGACTTAAAAATGTGCTGGTAGTGCTGACTTCCACCGGTTATTACGACCGTAAGGAAAAGCGCAGGCCTGCCGGGGAATTTTATCCGAACCGTTGCACGGCTTTGCTCAACATGTACCTGATGGCCGTTTACGGTTCGGGCAATTGGGTAAAAGGATATTACAACGGACAAATTTACCTGAACAAAACACTGGTAGAAGAGCAACAAGTTGACTGGAACGGGATTTTGCGGAAATCCGCCGATTTCATATCTCGATTCAGCGGCATTCAGGATGTAACGGTTGCCGGGCAGGGGTCTGTCAATGACATCGGAAGAGCGGGCGATTTCCAACGGGGTATGCACAAAAACATCAGCGGCGATTTGTTTCTCGAATTGCAGCCCGGCTGGACGGAAGCTTATGAAAATCAAACCGGTAAACCGGATTACAGGCAAATCAATTCCGTCTTTTCCCCCTTATTGATCTGGGGAGTAAATATTAAAAAAGCGGACGTTTACCGGAAAATCCGGGCAACGGAAATAGCGCCCACGCTTGCGTTCATAATGCGCATCCATCCGCCTGATGCGTGCAGGGAAGCGCCTTTGGAGGAATTTATAGGGATGAATGCCAAACAATAATTGAAAATGGAAAATTGATAATTGACAATTAAGGGAATTACTCAACCGCACTGCGTCATTGCTGTAAAAGTCAAATAATTTATTACATGTTTAAGCGTTTAGCAGGCGGGATATTTACCGATAGCGGACAGATAAATCATCATAATTTATTTTTGCGCCCCGGAATTTGAAAAAATGAGAACGGGTGAAATAAACAAATCGCAATGACGCAGCGAATTTGAAGATAATTTGGGTTAATTCTTTTTTTGAGGTGCTGTTTTTTATTGCCATTCAATCCCATCAGAGATTAAAGTCCGGTAGAAAGAGTAATTCCCCGTACAGCACCCCGCATGGCGTTAGTATTGTGCACAGTATCGTTGCAATAAAAAATAACGCCTCAAAAAAAGAATTAACCAATTTTTATTTGTTTGCGTGTTATTTAAAAAATTTCGTGTATATTTGTGCGCAAATTAAAGTGCGGAAATCAGGAACGTTTCTCATCCACGCGGAAACAGACACGGGAAACACGGAGTTGTTTATTGAACGTGTTTGGATTTGTGGTATTTATGTGTATATAAACTTAAAACTGTAAAAATTAATAATTCTAAAAATGAAGATGATGAAAAGAATGATTTTTTTATTTTTGTTGCTCCTGATGATTTATGGAGCAGTTAATGTGAAAGCTCAGGTTCGTATCGGCAGTGATAGCCCTCCTGACCCTTCGGCTATTCTGGATTTGAATCCAAATGACACGGCTGCGAATGCTAAGGGGGGAGTTTTACTCCCGCGAGTACGCCTGGACTCCGAAACGGATAAAACGGTGTTTGGCGGCAATATCAATATTGCGGAGGGCATCATGGTTTTCAATTTGAACCCGGAGAAGGATTATGACCGGCCGGCCGAAGGGGTTTATTGCTATAACGGCGAGAAATGGGTATCCGCCCTTTCAAACGACGAGGTCGATATCACTATAAAATGTGATACCAGGCGGTTGTGGCTGGGAAACAAACAACAATCGAAAACGCTGAAGGTAACCGTAACATGTGATCCTGCTGTTCCCGATACTGCTATCTCTTACGAATGGGTTTTATCCGCACCGGGTTATGAATCCAAAATAATTGACACACGACACACTCCCGAAGTGATTCTGGCTTCTGACAGCTTGGAGCATACGGCATACAGTGTACTGTTAACGGTAAAATATCACTGGACTAAAAAGCAGCAAGCGATAGCTACCGTGGCTGTTGGACC
>JAITCT010000067.1 GCA_031282925.1 Dysgonamonadaceae bacterium
GCTAATGATGAAAACCTGCGAAATCATAAGACCCGGCAGAACCAATCACAGAAATCATAAAACAAAAAAAGTTTATTGTCTGAATAAGAAAAAGTTATAGCTTAACTAAACGACATTGCATTTAAATTGGGAAAATATTATTAGCAACTTGAATTATATTAATTAATTTTGTGGTTGGAAAATGACATGAAACATTCAGGGTTTGTGCTGGGTGGCGCAATTCTTCCGGAAGCGAGGCTATTGTACCCCAAAGTAAGAATGAAATGAAAACAAAAATTGTTTATACGGTGGTGTCTTCAAATAAAGACTACTATTTTGAACAGGCATTTATATCCGTTACATCGTTAAGGATGCGAAATCCGGATGCATGGGTAACCTTAGTTATGGATGATTTATCAGGCAAAGTATTAAAAGGAAGAAAGTTCGGTTTCGATTCGATTGCCGACGAGCAAATTGTGATAACGATTGATAACCCGCGATTGACGAATTATCAGCGTTCCCGGTGGCTGAAAACAAATGTGCGGGAATACGTAGAAGGCGATTTCCTGTTTGTGGATTCCGATACGGTTATAAACGGGAATTTGGAAGAGATTGACTCCTTCGACGGGGATTTGGGCGCCGTCCGCGATATACACACATCGCTTCAAATGAACCCTTTCCGGGAAATGGCTGTCAACCATGCCGGATTATTGGGTTATGATTGTTTTGCGGAAATGAATTATTTCAACTCCGGCGTTATTTACGCGAAAGACAACAGACGGACACGGGATTTTTACCGGTCCTGGCATGAAGAATGGAAGCGCGGGACGGTGCGGCGGGTATATATGGATCAACCGTCCTTTAATAAAGCCAACCATGTTTACGGCGGTTTGGTAAAAGTGTTGGCCGACGAATGGAATTGCCTGTTGAAATACGGCCTGCCGTTTTTCGATAAAGCAAAAATCATCCACTGTTTGGCAACCAAAAGGGAAATAGACCGTATCCACTACCTGATGGAAGACGACGGTTATGAAAACCTGAAAAAGACAGGGCAAATAGATGATACAACCGGTGCGATTCTTCGGGAACCGTTGAAACATTTTAATATCCCGCTGGAAATAATCGGTAAAAAGGAAATAGACTTGAAGATGACGGATACGCTGCTAATGTTAAAAACGATTTATTTTAACTATCCGGCGCTGTTTCGAATCATCAACAAGGCAGTTTCGCTCTTCCTCAAGTTGCGTAAACGGAGTTAACTCATCAACTCAAAAACATGAAACAGTATGACTATTTAATCGTCGGTTCCGGCCTGTTCGGATCCGTTTTTGCTTACAAAGCAAAGCGACAAGGCAAAAAATGCTTAATGATAGACAAACGTTCCCACTGGGGAGGAAATATCTATTGTGAAAACACAGCAGGAATCAACGTACATAAATACGGCGCACATATCTTTCATACCTCCGATAAAGAAATATGGGATTTTGTCAATACCATAGTCCCATTCAACCGCTATACCAATTCGCCGATAGCCAGTTACAAAGGCAAACTTTATAACCTTCCCTTCAATATGAATACCTTTTACGCTATGTGGGGCGTAACGACTCCGGCGGAAGCAAGGGAAAAAATCGAAATGCAGCGGAAAGAAGCCGGCATTACAAACCCTCAAAACCTGGAAGAACAAGCCATTTCGTTAGCAGGTAAAGACATCTACGAAATCCTGATTAAAGGATACACCGAAAAACAGTGGGGACGGAAATGTACCGAACTTCCGCCATTCATCATTCAGCGGCTTCCGGTACGTTTTACCTTTGATAATAACTATTTCAATGACGCCTGGCAAGGCATTCCGGTTGGCGGGTATAATAAACTGATTGAAGGGCTGTTGGAAGGAATAGAAATCCGGTGCAACGCCGGCTTTTTTGAAAACAGGGCTTATTTTGAGAATATTGCCGATCAAATAGTTTATACCGGCATGATAGATGAATTTTACGATTACCGTTTTGGAAAACTGGAATATCGTACATTAAGATTTGAAACGGAAATCCTGGACATGGAGAACTATCAGGGAAATGCTGTTGTCAATTATACGGAAAATGAAATTCCCTACACCCGGATTATCGAACACAAGCATTTTGAATTCGGCAAACAGCCCCAAACAGTTATTTCCCGCGAATATCCTTCCGAATGGAAAGAAAGCGGCGAACCTTTTTATCCGGTCAATGACGCAAAGAACACGGCTTTATACCGGCAATACAAAGCATTAGCGGATCAGGAAACGCGCGTCGTTTTCGGCGGGCGTTTAGCCGAATACTCCTATTATGATATGGATAAAATAATTGGAAAGGCTTTCCTTGCCGCGCAAAGAATTGATAAATAACGCATCCGGCGAGCATATAATCAATGATATAGGCGATAATCCTGAACAATCAGGAATAATTTTTATCTATCTGTGTGTAATATTATTTATTTTGTGTACTTTTGCAAAGTAAAAAATGATATAAATGAGGTATTACCGAATATTTATTTAAAAAACTAAAGAATATAACAATTAAAGACAATGAAAAGGGTGAAAAAAACGATTTTTTTATTTTGGCTGTTCCTGATGATTTTCGGAGCAGTTAGTGTAAAGGCCCAGGTTCGTATCGGCGGTGAAAGCGCTCCGGATCCATCGGCTGTCCTGGATTTGAATCCCGGGGGGACGGATAATAAACCTGCAGGGGGCTTCCTGCTTCCACAGGTACAGTTAGAGTCCGATACGGACAGGGTGTTTGATGTCGCTCCCGCACGGGGACTTGTGGTTTACAATGTGAACGAAGGGCGTGAGCGCAGGGATTTTGACCGGCCGCGCGAAGGAATTTACAGATATAACGGTATTAAATGGATAGCAGTTTCTGTGGACAGCGGCGACGAAGACTGGATAGAGTTTATCATGGAAAGTAATGCAGACCGGCTGTGGCTTGGAGTAGCCGGTAATTATTCGGCAAAAACATTGGAGGTAAGAGTAACTCCCAGATGGGTTTATCCCGGTACTGTTACTGATATTGACACACCCGCCATCAAATACAAATGGACTCTGTCCGCAACCGGCTATCCTCCTGTAACACGAGATACCGACCTGCCCGAACTCACCCTGGATTCCGCGCTGTTGTCTTCCGTCAGCTTGCATACAGTATATAATGTAGCATTAACGGCACGGTATCACTGGACTGAAAAGACGCAGGATATTGCTATCGTGGCCGTCGGCCCCGGCGCATGGGTTGAGGGCGGGAAACGCTGGTTGAAGGTTGCCAATACTAACTTGGGCGCTACTCGTGAGGACATTCCGCTTAATGAGCAGTTAAATATCGTGAACGGATACAATACCTTGAGTTCGGACAGTCTCGGCTATTTTTTCCAGTGGGCGAGAGAATCCCACATTGTTCGATCTTCATCCCTGACAAGGATGGATCCTTTGCCGGTTCAGTTTGTCCAAGTAGCCAACGGTCAGCCCATGGCCGGTTGGGTTGATGGAGATGCTGTTTTCATCAAAGGTTATGCTAACGGGGATTGGCGTGGCTATCCGTCAGGATATTCAAGCGTAAATCCGCCGAAGGGTTGGACCTGGAATCCCGGCCCAGAGCTGGGCGAAGCGCCTGACCCTTGCCGTGTAATAAAAAAAGGTAAGTGGCGGGTGCTTACTCGTGAAGACTGGAACGATATTTTCGCAAATAATGATGTTGTTCCAGCGGATCCGGAAATTTTCACAAACAACGGCATAACAGTAAAGGTTAAAGATGCTCTTGATGCACAGGGAAGCCGCCTGGCGTTTTTCCTGCCGGAAACGATGATATTAAATACAGAGGGCGAATACGAGGATCAAGTGGGCTATTGGCTGAATGATAATTCGGATGAAGGCCAAGCTTGGGCGATATCTTCTGCTAATGTGGCAACTCAAATCAAAAAAGCCTATGGCCTTAATATTAGATGCGTGGAAGACTAAAACCACCGCATCCATTCTTTCAGTTCGGACGAGGCAGAACCTCGTCCGAACTGTTTTTATAGGGACTTCCTTCCCTGATAGTGTAGAAATATGCCCAATATACAAAAAAAACCGCAACCGGAACGATTGCAGTTTTTTTCTGCTTTGTAAAATGTGTGAATGGATGCAAACTATACTGACTTTACTTTATCAACAATCGCTTTGAATGCTTCCGGATGATTCATTGCCAAATCGGCAAGAACTTTACGGTTGATTTCCACTCCTTTTTTGTGTAAAGCGCCCATCAATTGGGAATAAGACATCCCTTCCAAGCGGGCGGCTGCGCCGATACGCTGTATCCACAATCCGCGAAAATTGCGTTTTTTAGTTCTCCGGTCGCGGAATGCATACGTTAACCCTTTTTCCCATGTGTTTTTGGCGACTGTCCATACATTTTTTCTTGCGCCATAATAACCTCTTGTCAGTTTGAGGATTCTTTTTCTTTTAGCTCTTGAAGCTACATGATTTACTGATCTCGGCATAATTAATTAAAATGATTGTGAAAAATAGCGCCGCACTTAAACGGTCTTTTGTGCTAACTTTCTGTTAATAAATCTTTAAAAACTCTTTTTACGGTTATTTCAGTCCCAGCATTTCCTGCACACTCCGCTTGTTTGCTTTGCTCAGAATAGAGAAATGCGACAACCGTTTTTTTTGCTTCTTGGTCTTCTTCGTCAGAATATGACTTTTGAAAGCATGTTTTCTCTTGATTTTTCCTGTTCCGGTAAGAGCGAATCTTTTTTTTGCACCGGAATTAGTCTTCATTTTAGGCATGTTTGTTTTAAATTTAAATTATTATTTATTATAAAAAGCATCTGCAATGTCAATCGAAATCAAGATGCTTACTCTTCCTCTGTTTCCGTTTTCTGCTCAACCGGACGATCCGGTTTCACAAGTTTCTTCTGTTGAACGGCTGCTAATTTTTTAGGAGCCAACATAATATTCATCTTTTTCCCTTCCAAAACAGGCATTTGTTCCACTTTGGCATACTCATCCAAATCGTTGGCAAAGCGCAATAACAAAACTTCCCCCTGCTCTTTGAAGAGAATTGACCTTCCCCTGAAAAATACATAAGCTTTCACTTTTGCGCCTTCTTCGAGGAAGTTTTTCGCATGTTTCAACTTGAAATTATAGTCATGGTCGTCGGTTTGCGGACCGAATCGAATTTCCTTAACCACAACTCTCACGGATTTGGCTTTTTGTTCCTTTTGACGCTTCTTTTGCTGGTAGATAAATTTTTGGTAATCCAAAATTCTACAAACAGGAGGCACGGCGTTCGGCGAAATTTCAATCAAATCCAAATCCTGGGCTTTTGCAATTTCCAAAGCCTGACTCAGCGGATAAACATTTTGTTCTTCTATATTGTCTCCCACCAACCGAACTTCCTTTGCCCGGATTTTTTCGTTTATCCGGTACTGATTTTTAAGATTGTCTTTCTTCATTTATGAACTAACAAGACTTTGTTTTTCTATTTCGTTATTAATTATTTCGGCAAAGGTAGCAATTTTCATTAAACCCATATCACTTCCTCCTTGCTTTCTTACCGATATTTCATTATTTTCGACTTCTTTTTCTCCTGCAACCAATAAATAAGGGATTTTTTTCAATTCGTTATCCCTGATTTTTCGTCCGATTTTTTCATTTCTATCGTCAATGATGACGCGAATGTCTTTTTTCTTTAATTCTTTGGCAACTTCCTCAGCGTAAGCATTGAATTTTTCACTGACCGGAATCACCACTGCCTGATCGGGTACCAGCCACAAGGGGAATTTTCCGGCTGTATGTTCAATCAACACAGCCACAAAACGTTCCATAGATCCAAACGGTGCGCGGTGAATCATCACCGGGCGGTGCTTTTGATTATCCGAACCGACATATTCCAATTCAAAACGTTCCGGCAAATTGTAATCGACCTGAATTGTTCCCAACTGCCAGCGGCGACCCAAAGCGTCTTTTACCATAAAATCCAGTTTAGGACCGTAAAAAGCTGCTTCTCCCAATGCTATTTTCGCTTTGATGTCTTTTTCTTCGCAGACTTCAATAATGGCGCTCTCGGCCTGCTGCCAGTTTTCGTCCGAGCCGATGTATTTCTCTTTATTTTCAGGGTCACACAAAGAAATCTGCGCTTCATATTCCGTGAAATTCAAAGCGCGGAAAATAATATGGATAATCTCCATCACCTTAATAAACTCTGCTTTGACCTGTTCGGGCGCACAAAAAATATGGGCGTCGTCTTGCGTAAAGCCCCGCACACGCGTTAATCCGTGCAATTCTCCGCTTTGCTCGTAACGGTAAACCGTTCCAAATTCGGCCAACCGGAGCGGCAACTCTTTGTAGGAACGGGGAAAGGCCTTGTATATCTCGCAATGATGCGGGCA
>JAITCT010000108.1 GCA_031282925.1 Dysgonamonadaceae bacterium
ATTATATATTTCCCAAGACCAATTCCTCGTTTGTTCCCGTTTCGGCAAAAGCGCTCAACTGGCAAATGGGATTTGTCATTCCTATCGGAAAGGAACATAAATAATTTTTGATTTATAAACGGCTAAATTCCGCCAATGGAAAACGAATTTCCATTGGCGGAATTTTGTTTTCGGCTAACCGCATTTCTGAGAATTGATAATTAATGGCCTTACTGCGTCATTGCGAGCCGCGAAGCGGCGAAGCAATCCAGAGAATAACCACAGTACATTTCCGGATTGCTTCGCCGCTTCGCGGTTCACAATGACGCGGTGAAATAAACAAATCGCAGTCGGTTAATTTTTTTTGAGGTGCTGTTTTTTTTATTGCAATTAATCCCATCAGGGATTAAAGCCCGGTAGAAATGTTTGATTCCATATACCTTCCCGCATGACGTTAGTTGTGCGGACCGAGGTTATTATGCTTGCGGAAATAATGTTGCATCTCTACGAGATGCCGGTTTCATCATTTTCTATCGAACTGCACATCTTTGCGAGATGCCGGTTTCATGTTCAAGCGCGGGGGCTTCCCAACAATGCAAGCCGGCAGAAGCCTCAAAGTTCATCAACGTACATGCCTGAAAAAAACAGCACCTCAAAAAAGAATTAGCCAATTTTTATCTGCCGGTGTGTAATTGGATAATTTCGTGTATATTTGCAGACTGAAATAACAAAAACGACAGAATAGTGAAACATGCTTGATTTCAAACCTGTAACAATTGAAGACAAAGAAGTTATACAAAAATTTTTCGATAAAGTAAACTTTGGGAACTGCGATTTCTCTTTTTCCAACATCTTCTGTTGGCAAAATTCTTACAATACATCTTTTACTGTTGAAGGCGATTTCCTGTTTTTTCATTTCAAAACGCAGGGTTGTTGGGGTTATCTTTTCCCGGTCGGCGACGGCGACTTGAAAAAAGCCGTCGAACAGTTGTACCTGGACGCCGGAAAACGGCAAATACCGTTGCGGATATTTGCCGTAACTCAAAAAATGTTTGATTTGATTGAAGAATGTATGCCGGGTGAATTTATTTATAAAAAAGACCGGAGCTGGACGGAATACGTGTATGCTTCCGAAGATTTGATTTCGCTCGCAGGGAAAAAATACCAGCCCAAACGAAATCACATCAATAAATTTATGCGAAGCTATACCTGGGAATATCTTCCGATAACGCGGGAAATTATTCCCGATTGCCTGAACCTTTACCGCCGCTGGTGCGCCGAAAACGGCGGTTGCAACAGCGAACAGTCTTTAGTCGAAGAATGTATCGCCACCCACAGGGCTTTCAAGTATTTCGAACAACTGGGGCTTACCGGCGGCGCACTGCGGATCAACGGCGAAATTTTAGCCTATTCCTACGGCCAACCGTTGACAAAAGATACTTTCGGAGTTCATGCCGAAAAAAGTCTGTATGAAATAGACGGAGGATTTGGGATGATGAACAGGCAATTTGCCGAACGTAATTGCGCCGGTTATCCTTATATTAACAGAGAAGAAGATTTGGGTTTGGAATCGCTCCGCAAAGCGAAATTATCTTATTATCCCGTAATCCTTCTCGAAAAAGGGTTTCTCCGCAGGAAAAACGAACTGTAAGCCAACCGATTTATGATTTCATTCGGAGAAGACAAATACAAGCCTGCCCTCAAAGCCATGTGGAAACTTTGTTTCCCTGCGGATACGGATATTTTCATTGATTTTTACTTCGGCGAAGTGTATAAAAACAATGAAACGCTTATTTATTTTGAAAACGGGCAACCGGCGGCTGCTTTTCAAATGCTCCCTTATTCTTTGCAAAACGGCGGAGAAATCTCTCAAGCCGGTTACATTTCCGGTGCGATGACTCATCCGGATTTCCGGCGGAAAGGTTTTATGAAGGCATTAATGTTTGCTTCTTTCGACCTCATGTGGGAAAGAGGTTTCGATTATACTTTCCTGATTCCGCAGGAAGCATATCTGTTTGATTTTTACGCAAAATTCGGATATAAAGCCGTGTTGCCTCCGGAGAGTTTTACATGTCGTTGCGAAAGTACCGGCGGGAACGTACCGTGTTCCGCATACCGCACACCTTTAAATATGCCCAAAACCCTACTGCACGAAATATACAGCGCCTATTCCCGCTTCCTGTCCGAAATTCCCCGGACGGTATTGAAATCCGAAAAACAATTTCAGCAAATGCTCCATGATTTTTTCAACGAAAACGGCGTTTTATTTGCCGGCGGGCAGGGAGTTGCGTTTACATTTCAAGGAAAAAACAGGATTGTGATTAAAGAATTTTTTTACCGGGACCAACACACCAAAGACCTGTTTTTGAAAGCCATTCGCAATTATTATTCCCAACAAGAAATTGTAATCCTCAATTCTCCCGCCCGTTTAACCGGATTACGGGGGATGATTAAGCGGCTGAACGGCGGGAAGCCGGAAATTTCGGAGCTTTATATTAATATGATGATGGAGGGTTCTCCTTTTACTCTTCTCCACTAAAACCCTCGCATCAACGGCAATAATCCCCTTTTCCGTTTTGAGTGGAGTTGATAAGTAAACGAGTTGACGAGTTTTCTTGTTTACTTGATTTTTGTGTTTTTAAGACGGGCAAGTTCGGCAAGCAAGGCTTCCTGCTGTTTAATTTTTTGCAAGTTGTCTTTTTCCGCCGATTCCAGCAATTCCTGAAAAGTTTCCCATGCTTCGATTTCGGCGTTTGTCCGCGCACGTTCTTTGGCGTCGGAAGCGCAATAATGCAAAATATCCGTTATCCGGCGAATATTTTCGTCTTCAACTAAATAATAATATTCTTTTTTCGTTTGGTCTTCAACAAAATAGTTCTGTAGAAACACGTTCAACAAATTATCCAAAGTTGTCGTGTAACGTTCTTCTATTCTGTGGGGTTGTACCACTACGCAATCGTGCATGATACGTTCTATGAAATGACTTTTCACATCCATATACGTTTCATGTACCGCATCGAAATAATTTTTGTTCACTCGGACACAGGCCGTCGCAATCTCCGGTAATTTGAATCCTAAAATATAGATAATGGTTATCGGCAAACTTGTTTCTTTGCCGCAAATCACATCTTTCCGTTTATACCGCTCGGAAATACACCGGTTGAGCCGGGTTATTATCAATGCATCTTGAACCTCGATCCACATTTCCGTGTATTCGTTATCCCCGGTTTGGATGGTTGCAACAAAATCAAACCAACATACACGCACGGCTAATACCTGCGATTTGTCCTGTTCGTCTTCCGTGTATATTGTTCCCCAATGTTTCATTTCGATAGAAACTATCGGCTTGCCTAACAGAGTGCTTACGATGAACTTTGAAGCCTCTTTATCCCTCATCAATCGCTTGAAGACGGTTTCAAATATCGGATTTGCTATAATCATGATTTTATTGATTTTGTGTTTTAAGACGGGCAAGTTCGGCAAGCAGGGCTTCCTTTTCGGCAATAGCGGCACGTTCACGGGCAATAGCGACTTCTTTTTCGGCAATAGCGGCACGTTCACGGGCAATAGCGGCTTCTTTTTCGGCAAGAGCGGCACGTTCACGGGCAATAGCGGCTTCTTTTTCGGCGCGTTCACGAGCAATAATAACTTTATCTTCGGCAAGAGCGGCGTCCTGCCGTTCAATTGTCTGCAAGTTGTCTTTTTCCGAAGATTCCAGCAATTCCTGATAAGTCTCCCAGGCTTCGATTTCGGCTTTTATCCGCGTACGTTCTTTGGTGTCGGAAGCGCAATAATGCAAAATATCCGTTATCCGGCGAATATTTTCGTCTTCAATAAAATAAGGATAGTATTTTGTCTTTTCGTCATCAACAAAATCGTCCTGTATAAACACGCTCAACAATTTATCCAAATTTGTCGCGTAACGTTCCTTTTCTATTTTGCGGGCCTGTACCACTACGCAGTCGTGCATGATCCGTTCTATGAAATGACTTTTTACATCCATATCCGTTTCATGTACCGCATCGAAATAATTTTTGTTCACCCGGACACAGGACGTCGCAATCTCCGGCAACTCGAACCCCAAAATATAGATGGTGATTATCGGCAGACTTGTTTTCTTGCCTCCAACCGTATCCTTCCGTTTATACTGCTCGGCAATATAGTTCCTGAACCGGTTGAGATTGGTTATTTTCAATGCTTTTTGAACCTCTATCAACACGTTCGTGTATTCGTTATCCCCTGTTTGGATGGTGGCAACAAAATCAAGCCGGTACAGGCGCAGGGCTACTGCCTGCGATTTGGACTGTTCGTCTTCCGTGTACGTTACTTCCTGTGATTTCACCTCGATGGAAATTACCGGCTTGCCCAACAGAGTGCTTACTATGAACTTTGAAGCCTCTTTATCTTCCATCAATCGCTTGAAGACGGTGTCAAATATTGGATTTGCTATAATCATGATATTTAGTTTTTTTATTTGACGGATTCACTTATAACTTGTTAACTCGTCAACTTGTTAACTCGTTTACTCATTAAATATTTTCATAAACAAAGCCGGCGGCGTTCAGTTCGGCTTTATCATAAATATTACGTCCATCGACAACCACCGGATTCTTCATCAGTTTTTTCAAAACTTCCCAGGCCGGAAGACGGAACTCTTTCCATTCGGTCAGAAGCAATAAGGCGTCGGCATTCAAAACCGCATCGTACATATCGCGCGAATACGCCACCCGGTCGCCCAGCCTTCGTTTACATTCTTCCATGGCAACCGGATCATAAACCTTTATGCTGCAACCGGCTTTCAGGAGCAAATCAATCAGTACCAGCGACGGCGCCTCCCGCATATCGTCGGTTTCCGGCTTGAAAGACAATCCCCACAAAGCAATGGTTTTTCCCGAAAGTTCGTTATTGAATACTTTTTGTAACTTCCTGAACAGAATGGTTTTCTGGTATTCGTTCACCGCTTCCACCGCTTTCAGCACCTGCATTTCGTAACCGTTCTGAGTGGCTGTCTTTATCAGCGCTTTCACGTCTTTTGGAAAACAGGAGCCGCCATAACCGCATCCCGGATATAAAAACTTGCTGCCTATCCGGGAATCCGAGCCGATCCCGCTTCGAACCATATTTACATCCGCGCCGACTAACCGGCATAGATTGGCAATGTCATTCATGAAAGAAATCCGGGTTGCCAGCATGGCATTGGCAGCGTATTTAATCATTTCGGCAGAAGGAATATCGGTAAAAATCATCCGGTAATGATTCAGGGTAAACGGTTTATACAAACGTTCCATCAGGTTTTTCGCTTTTTCGCTTTCCGTGCCGACAACCACCCGGTCGGGTCCCATGAAATCTTTGATAGCCGTGCCTTCTTTCAGAAATTCGGGATTGGAAGCCACGTCAAAAGGAATGGATACGCCCCGTTTGTCCAATTCTTCCCGGATTACGGTTTTCACTTTGGCTGCCGTACCGACAGGCACTGTGCTTTTGGTAACCACCAGGAGATATTTATTGATGTTTTGCCCGACAGTGCGAGCCACGTCCAATACATACCGCAAATCGGCGCTTCCGTCTTCATCGGGCGGAGTTCCCACCGCATTGAAAAGCACTTCAACGTCGTTGATGCAAGACTTCAAATCGGTTGTGAATTTTAACCGGCCGGCATGGGCATTTTTTTTAACCAAATCTTCTAAACCGGGTTCGTAAATGGGAATAATCCCCTGATTAAGATTTTGTATTTTAGCGGAGTCCACATCAACACACGTTACGTTAATCCCCATTTCCGAAAAACAGGTTCCTGTAACCAAACCGACATAACCGGTTCCTACAATTGCTATATTCATAAAAAGTCTTTAAAAATTTGTTTTACAAAAATACATGAAAAATTTATTTTTCCAGGCGCATGAGATAAAAATCAAGACCGCACAGTCACGCTTACTGCCGTACTCCGGGAACAAACGCTCTCTTTGTAGCTTTCAATAAATCATTGTTTAACAATCAGTAAGTTTCATGGACAAATGTTGTTGTCTTGACGTGCACAAAGATAGCATATTTGCATATATATTGGATGCGCTAAGGTAAAAAATTTCAGAGCAGCGTTATGGGATGCTCATGCACGAGCTGACCGCGGGTTGCGGGATACGCCGGCAGCGTATGATTGCAGCAGGGTAGCGATGGAAAGTGCGGATATGTATCGGCAACCGGTTTGGCAGGTGTTGCAAAAGGCTCAAAATCAGAATGCGAATTAAGGGTAAACGGAGGAAGTGAGAATTACCTCAGCCGTCATTGCGAGCCGCGAAGCAGCGAAGCAATCAGGAGAAATTACGGATTACGAGTTACGAATTACGAGAAGGGGAACGCCACACTGCGTCATTGCGGGGCTTCGCGGAAATGACGCCTTCCCCCTTTGCCGCAACAAAGGAATCAATATTTTCAATTTTCAATTCGCAAAGTTTCTATAAATCTACTAATTATTGCCGGTTGGCACCGAATTTCCGCCGATAGAAGCCAAATGGCCGGTTTTGCCGGCAAAAACCGAATTTCTGCCGGCAAAAACTAAAATGTTGCCGGCAAAAATCAATTTTCTGCCGGCAAAAACCGAAATGTTGCCGGCAGAGAACCATTTTCTGCCGGCAAAAACTGAAATGCTGCCGGCAGCAAACCAAATTTTGCCGGCAAAAACCGAGTGGTTGCCGGCAGCAAACCAGATTTTGCCGGCAAAAACCGAATGGTTGCCGGCAGCAAACCAAATTTTGCCGGCAGAAACTGAAATTTTGCCGGCAGAAAACCGGTTTTTGCCGGCAAAAACTGAATTTTTGCCGGCAGAAAACACGTTGTTTTGGATTTCTTCGCCTTACGGCTCGGAATAAGGCGATGAGGCCAACGTAACCCATCAATATCTTATTTTTTCCACGTAATTTGTAATTCATATATTCGTAATTTTTCCGGATTGTTTCGCGGCTCGCAGTGGCGCGGAAGGCTAAAATCAGTGTAATTTACGTTCCGGCTTTGGGACGCGAATTGCGCAAATTTAGCCGCTCTTTTGAAATTTCATTTTAATCGCGTATCTTTGTACCCTAAATATCCCCATAAATCTAAAATGATTCTTTTTTTCAAACACGACACAAATTCGATTATCGCTGTTGATGCATCGGTAAAACTCGCCAGGGCTGACATTAGAAAACTGATTTGGCTTTTTGACGCCACTGAGGTTTTACCTAAAAAAAACATAGATGCTTTCCTGGTAGGGCCTCGGCGGGAAGTGGTTACGCCATGGAGTACCAACGCCGTTGAAATTGTTCAAAACATGGGAGTCGGAAACATCAGCCGGATAGAAAAGTTTTGGATTGTTCCCGATAAAAATGCCGGATACGACCCCATGTTGCAACGCCTTTACAATGGAATCGGGCAAGACGTCTTCACGATTAACAAAAAACCGGAATCCATTGTGTTTATTGACGATATCGCCATTTACAATCAACAGGAAGGTTTGGCTTTAAGTCCGGAAGAAATCAAATATCTGAACGAAATCAGTGAAAAAGCGGGTCGAAAACTGACCGACAGCGAAGTTTTCGGATTTTCGCAAGTCAATTCCGAGCATTGCCGGCACAAAATTTTCAATGGTATTTTCATCATCGACGGAATAGAAAAAGAATCATCGCTTTTCAACCTGATACGCAACACTTCCCTGGTAAATCCCAATCAATTAATCTCGGCTTACAAAGACAATGTCGCTTTCAATGCAGGCCCTGTCATCGAACAGTTTGCACCACAATCGGCCGATAAACCGGATTATTTTTCGGTAAAAAATATAGAAACCGTTCTTTCGCTGAAAGCGGAAACTCATAATTTCCCGACTACCGTCGAACCTTTCAACGGCGCTTCAACCGGCGCCGGCGGCGAAATACGCGACCGCCTGGCCGGAGGAAAAGCTTCCCTGCCCATAGCCGGAACAGCCGTTTATATGACTTCCTATCCGAGAACCGAGGAAGACCGCGAATGGGAAAATGCAATGCCGCCGAGAAAATGGCTGTACCAGACGCCTGCGCAAATTCTGATCAAGGCTTCAAACGGAGCTTCCGATTTCGGGAATAAATTCGGCCAACCGTTGATTTGCGGATCGCTGCTGACTTTTGAACATGAGGAAAACCGGAAAAAATTCGCTTTCGACAAAGTAATTATGCTTGCCGGCGGAGTGGGTTTTGCCAACAAACGGGACGCCTTGAAAGACGAACCCAAAGCAGGTGAAAAAGTGGTGGTCCTGGGAGGCGACAATTACCGCATCGGAATGGGGGGCGGGGCAGTGTCGTCCGTCGCTACGGGTGAATATACCAGCGGAATTGAACTGAATGCCGTTCAACGCGCCAATCCCGAAATGCAGAAACGGATTGCAAATGTCATCCGCGCACTTGCGGAATCAGACCATAACCCCATTGTATCCATCCACGACCACGGCGCCGGAGGACACCTCAATTGCCTCTCGGAACTTGTAGATCCGGCCGGAGGCAAAATCAACATGTCGAATCTGCCTGTCGGCGACCCTACTCTGTCGGCCAAAGAAATCATCGGAAACGAAAGCCAGGAAAGAATGGGTTTGCTGTTGAAAGAAAAAGATGTCGAGCGGGTACGCAAAATTGCCGAACGGGAACGGGCGCCCATGTATGCAGTCGGCGAAATAACCGGCGACAACCGTCTGGTATTCGAACAGGCCGACGGGCAAAAGCCGCTGGATATGCAATTAGTCGATTTCTTCGGAAAACCGCCGCGCACAGTCATGAACGACCTGACCATCGAAGAACATTTCAAACCGGTACGTTATGACCCAAAAAATATTGACAAATATCTGGAAAACGTACTGCAATTGGAATCCGTAGCCTGTAAGGATTGGCTGACAAACAAAGTTGACCGTTCCGTCACCGGAAAAATCGCCCGCCAGCAATGCCAGGGAGAAATCCAATTGCCTTTGAGCGATTTAGGGGCTGTCGCCTTAGACTTCCGCGGGAAATCAGGCATTGCGACTTCAATCGGCCATGCGCCCCAAGCCGGTTTGATTAATCCGGCAGCAGGCTCGATTCTGGCTGTCGCAGAAGCGCTTACCAATCTTGTTTTTGCACCGCTGAAAAAAAAATCGGCAAGCATTTCGTTGAGCGCCAACTGGATGTGGCCGGGCAAAAACCCCGGCGAAAGCGCCCGCTTGTACGAAGCCGTTGAAGCATGTTCCAAATTCGCCTGCGACTTGGGAATCAACATCCCTACAGGAAAAGATTCGCTGTCCATGACTCAAAAATACGGAGACGAAAAAGTTTTTTCTCCCGGAACCGTCATTATTTCTGCCGGAGCGGAAGTTTCGGACATCCGGAAAATCGTTTCCCCCGTATTGGTGAATAATGCGCGGCTTGCACTGTATTATATTGATTTCTCATCCGATACATTCAAACTGGGCGGTTCGGCTTTTGCCCAGTCCCTGAATTGTCTGGGCGAAGAAGCGCCTGTCGTAACAAATGCTATCTATTTCAAAACAGCGTTCGATACCGTTCAGGAACTGGTTGAACGGGAACTGATTTGTGCCGGACACGATATTTCGGCAGGGGGGATGATTACCACGCTTTTGGAAATGACTTTCGGAAACAGAGAAGGCGGTTTGGAAATCAATTTAAACAAACTGGAAGAAACCGATTTGATAAAAATATTATTCAGTGAAAATCCGGGTATTGTGATTCAAGTCAGAAATAGACAAATTGTCGAAAATATTCTGACTGTTAACGGAATAGGCTTTGCTAAAATCGGACGGACAACTTTAGCACGGCATATTTCAATTTCCAAAGATGGAGCCGAATATCGCTTCGCCGTTGATCCCATGCGCGATATTTGGTTTGGTTCGTCTTACCTTTTAGACCGTTTGCAAAGCGGTAAAAAATGCGCCGAAGAACGTTTCCGCAATTATAAGCAACAGCCGCTGCAAATTAAATTCAACAAGGAATTTACGGGAACTTTAGCCGAATATGGCTTGAGTTTCGACCGCAGTCCTTCGGGAGTCAGGGCTGCTATCGTCCGCGAAAAAGGAACCAACGGCGATCGGGAAATGGCTTATGCGCTTTATCTGGCAGGATTTGACGTAAAAGACGTACACACAACCGATTTGATTTCCGGTCGGGAAACGTTGGAAGACGTCAACATGCTTGTTTTTTGCGGCGGATTTTCCAATTCCGATGTATTAGGATCTGCCAAAGGCTGGACGGGAAGCTTGCTGTTCAATAGAAAAGCGAAGGAAACACTGGATAAATTCTATGCCCGTTCCGACACGCTGAGTTTAGGTATTTGCAACGGTTGCCAACTGATGGTGAAATTAAACCTGATTCCTGCCAAATCCAAACAAAAAATACACCCGCAGATGCTGCACAATAACTCGCATAAATTTGAATCTGCATTTGTTTCATTGACGATACCTAAAAATAAATCCGTGATGCTTAGTTCACTTGCCGGGAGCAGGTTAGGCGTCTGGATAGCTCATGGGGAAGGAAAATTTTCTTTGCCTTTGGAAGAAAATAAATACTGTGTTGTCGCCAAATACGCCTACATGGCCTATCCCGGCAATCCGAACGGATCGGACTATGCCGTAGCGGGAATTTGTTCCAAAGACGGGCGACACCTGGCAATGATGCCTCATCCCGAAAGGGCTATATTTCCCTGGCAATGTGCGTATTATCCGGAAGAACGTAAGAAAGACGAAATCACGCCGTGGATAGAAGCGTTTGTTAATGCACGGAAATGGATTGAAGAAATCCGGTAAGCAAAATC
>JAITCT010000165.1 GCA_031282925.1 Dysgonamonadaceae bacterium
AAGCAGTTGAGGAATGGCGGTTATTTCGTTTGATTTTTCGCCGCAGGCAATTTGCCCCAGACAAATGCCGTTTTCAACGCTCCATGCATGCAGCGAATGAAGCGCGGTTTTATGATGGAAACTGTCTTTGTGCGGCGCGATGTTTTGCCGTCTATGGCTGTCACGCCTTCAAGAACGCCTTCGTCCTTAATACTTTGCGCCCATTTTGAAAAGCAGCGTTCAAACGCTTTCGGGTTTAAAAGCATAAACACTCGCCTGACAGTATCGTGCGATGGAATGCCGTTTTTCAACTCTAAAAACTGCCTTAAAAACGCGATATTTATTTTGCCAAATTCAGCAATATCCGCCTATCCATCTGCTCCGCAAAGTACTCCTGTTATACTTAAAATGATAATATCGAGCAGATTATGCTTTTTTTACGCTCAATGCGCGGGTCGGCGATAGACTTGAAGGCAGTGTGCAATGATATTGTTCCCATTTGTATAAATAATTAATTTACACAAAATTAAAACTTTTTACCGACACAACAACAATGATTTTCAATTAGTTATCAACAATCAACATCATGAATTGTTGATAACTGCTGCATCCTGTTTTTTTTATGCGTTTGCCCTGCTTCCTTGCTGCCGGCAAATGGACGATGAACAGCAACTTCCGGATGATTCCCGGCTATCACGGAAACATCGAACGTTTTTTTGAAAAATCAATACCGATAAATAATTTTTTCCATGCCTTTGTTCTTTAATTTTCAGACTGGATTTAACCGAAAGCTGATCGCTACTATAACCTTAAACAGACTTCACTGCCCGAGATTCTATTCTGTATCCTTCGGCTTGACTGACAGAGGACTGATTCACCCGACAGACTTAAAAGTTTTGTATCTCAATTGGTTTACCTCTGTCAGTCGGTTAAATCCAGGCTTTTTTACAACAAAAGTAATAAATTTAACCTCAGAGTCTTTTTCTCTGCAAACTTAAGGTATTTCAAATTGTCGGCCTGTTCATTGGCTCCGCCGAACGTTGTTTCTTGCGCAGGCTTCACAACCGCACTGCGACAATTTGAAATACACTCCCCGAATTACAAAATTTGTTCGTCTGGCGGAAATATCATATTTTTGCATAAAATTATTTGTTAAAACAAACACAAATGGAAAACAGAATCACAAATCTTTTAAAAATCAAGTACCCAATCATTCAGGGTGGAATGGTTTGGTGTTGCGGTTGGCGTCTCGCATCGGCCGTGAGTAACAGCGGCGGGTTAGGACTCTTGGGCGCAGGCTCCATGACTCCTGATTTATTGCGCGAACACATCCGGAAATGTAAAGCGGCTACCGGTAATCCTTTCGGCGTGAATGTGCCGCTGATTTACCAGGAAATCGAAGGAATTGTGAAAGTTGTCCTGGAAGAAGGCGTGAAAATCGTTTTCAGTTCGGCAGGCAATCCGAAAACGTGGACCAAGAAATTGAAGGATCAGGGGATCACTGTCATACATGTCGTCTCCAGTTCCAAGTTTGCCCGAAAAGCAGAAGAGGCCGGCGTGGACGCAATTGTCGCCGAAGGTTTTGAGGCAGGAGGCCACAACGGAAAAGAAGAGACAACAACAATGACGCTGATTCCGCAGGTAAGGAAAGCAACCGGCCTGCCGGTAATCGCCGCAGGAGGTATTGCGACCGGAGCCGGAATGTTGGCAGCAATGAGTTTGGGCGCCGATGGAGTGCAAATGGGTACGCGCTTTGCCCTTTCGGAAGAAAGTTCCGCCAATCCCCGGTTTAAAGAATACTGTACGAAATTGGAAGAAGGGGATACGCTTTTGGCGTTGAAAAAATTATCTCCCACGCGCCTGGTCAGAAATGCGTTTTTTACCCGGGTGAAAGAAGCGGAAGACAGGGGCGCTTCGGCTGATGAATTACTTCAATTATTGGGACGAGGCCGTTCCAAAACCGGTATTTTTGAAGGCGATTTAACGGATGGCGAACTCGAAATCGGACAAATTGCATCACTGATTGACAAAATCGAACCGGTCGAAACGATTATGAAACAGATCGTTGAGGAGTACAATCATTCCTTGAGTATTATTAATTTAAAGGGCTGTCTTAAATCTTTAAATTTTTAACTTCTAAAAAAAATATTATCTTTCCCGGATTGCTTCGCCAAATGCTCGCAATGAACTGCGATTCGTTTGTTTCACCGTGTCATTGCGAAGGCGGCAGCCTGAAGCAATCAGGGATAATTTTTATTGGTCTGCGTGTTATATGAAAATTTTCATGTAAATTTGCACCTGAAATTAAATAATCTATAAAAATAATACAAGCGCTTTATGGCAAGTACAGCAGATTTTAAAAACGGAATGTGCCTCGACATAGATGGCCAATATTTCTACATCGTAGAATTTTTACACGTGAAGCCGGGAAAGGGGCCGGCTTTCGTCCGCACTAAACTGAAAAATGTAACGACAGGACGTGTTATTGATAAAACTTTCAACGCAGGAGTAAAAGTAGATGAAGTTCGTATCGAAAGGAGACCTTATCAATTTTTATATCAGGACGATATGGGTTATAATTTTATGAATAACGAAACGTTTGAACAAATTTCCATTGCTAAAGACAGCATTACGGGCGTAGATTTCCTGAAAGAAGGCGACGTTGCCGAAGTAGTTGTCCATGCGGATTCGGAAACTGTTTTATATGCCGAACTTCCGGTGCATGTGGTTCTGACGGTTACCTATACCGAACCGGGATTCAAGGGCGATACGGCAACCAATGCGACCAAACCTGCTACCCTCGAAACCGGCGCAAACATACGGGTTCCCCTGTTTATCAACGAAGGCGAAAAAATCAAGATTGATACCCGTGACGGTTCGTATGTGGAAAGAGCAAAATAACTGACCCGTAAGGGGTGGACTTGCTCCACCCCGCACTACGGCCGCCTCACATTTTTTTTAACACCAAAACGAACTTATGAGCATAACCAAATTAAGTATAAAAAACTGGTCTCCAGCCGACCAGCCACGCGAAAAACTTCTCACAAAGGGAACCGGCGCTTTAAGCGATGCGGAATTGCTGGCAATCATCATCGGATCGGGGAATATTGAAGAAAATTCCGTAGAACTTTCCAAACGCATTCTTCATGCGGCAGAAAATAACATCAGTCAATTGGGTAAATTTTCGGTCAATGATCTGGTATCCAATTTCAAAGGAATCGGTAATGCAAAGGCTCTCAGCATCGTTGCCGCCCTCGAATTAGGCAGGCGAAGAAAGGCGGAAGAACCGGAAAACCGTAAAAAAATCGGTTGCAGCATAGACATCTACAACTATTTTTATCCCGTGCTTTGCGATTTATCCCACGAAGAATTTTGGGCTTTGTTTCTGAACAATTCCAACCGGATTATTGACCGGCTCAAAATAAGTCAAGGCGGTATATCCAAAACAGGCGTCGATGGAAGATTGATTTATAAAGAAGCGCTTACCCGATTGGCTTCCTACGTTATCTTTTGCCATAATCACCCTTCGGGAAATCCAAAACCCAGCCATCATGACGATGAAACGACTTTCCGGCTGAAAAAAGGCTTGCTGTTGCTTGAAATTCCCTTGCTTGATCACCTTATTTTCTGCGAAGGAAAATATTACAGTTATGCCGACAAAGAAAGGATATAGGTATCAAAAAGAAAAATGAGCGGTAATTTTTACCGTGAAAGCAAGATTTTTTGCATAGAAGCGCCGGAAATTTAAGCGTTTTGCAAAGGCGCTGCCATTCCTTACGGTATTTACGATGTGTCGAAAACACTTGTCCTTCACTCTTGAAACGTTTGATCCAACTGTTGACACTGATGTGGATGCCGGTTATTAAGC
>JAITCT010000190.1 GCA_031282925.1 Dysgonamonadaceae bacterium
GTCAAACGTTTTGCCATGCAGGAAAATCCCAATCTGGAAACAGTAAGTCTCCCCGCAGGTTTGGAATATATAGACTTTTGGGCGTTGGGAGACTGCCCCAGGCTAAAGATTATAGAATGTAGCGCCACGACTCCTCCCGATATGAATCCCAATGCATTTGGCGATGATTTAACAAAAATCACACTTTATGTCCCTCACGGCAGTGTTGATGCATACCGGAATGCACCCGAATGGAAAGATTTCCCTGACATTGTCGCTTCTCCGCCGGCAGCAAAGTAAAATGAAATTACGTAGGGGCGCACCCGTGTGTGCGCCCCTTTGTTGTGCGCGGCACCGCGTCATTGCGAGCCGTAAGGCGAAGCAATCAGGAGAATAACCGCAGCCGTTGGCGCGAGGCGTAGGGGTGCACCTGTGTGTGCCCCCCCGATGATTCAGGGCGCACACACAGGTGCGCCCCTACGTCGCGGCTATCAATGACAACTGCGGTAATTCTCCATTCTCAATCCCCTGAAAATCAACTCCCTTTGTTGTGACAAAACTCCTGTATTGCACAAAAACACCGTTCCGGATTTTATAAACACGAAGGCACAAAGAAACTGTTAATACATGGTCGTTGTGCCTGCGGCACAGGGGCGATATTTTCCTTTGTTGCGACAAGGTTCTATCTTGTCACAATTATCCCGACAGGTTGAACCTGTCAGGATAGACGGCGCGAGGCGCAGCCTCGCACCAACGGGGGAGGAACAGGGTTTATACCCAGGTTCCAAATGCGGTTACAACCTTATTTTTACCTGATTTACCACAAAACAACCTCAGTAGAATGAATTATGACAGTATTCCCTTGACCTTATTACCTCATTTAAGAGGCAAATGAATAAGGTAATAAGGTCAAGCAGGCTGAAACTCTAATATCAGGCAAGCTGAAACTCCAGTATCAGGCAGACTGAAACCCCAGTATCAGGCAAGCTGAAACTCTAATATCGGGCAAACTGAAATTCCAATATTTATTTCAGTAACCTCCACCGACAGGATTACACAAATTTCACAGGAATTTATGTGGTAACTATTTGTTCTTTTTAGTAATGATCCATTGGAAAAGAAAGAATTTGCAAAGGAGGATTACTCAGTTGGTTTGCTGACAAAAATAACTCACAGGATCATCTGCTTCAAACGACGGCACAGCGTCGTATAATCCGGAACGGGCAAATTTTCCTTTCCCGTGAGCCGGAACAGACTCTTTAAAAACCCTGCGCTCTGACGGTAAGGCAGGCGGCAGTTAAGCCTGACTGAAAGACAACACTGAAGAATGCACTGAGGATACCCCGGCTCGCCAACGGCTTGCTTCCCGGATACAGGGGATGACCACTCCTTCTGCAGTTCATCCGGTATAAGCAGCGTTAAACTTCCGCATTTGCTCAAACTTGTGTTATACGCTTGCCGGTTACGAATTTTATACTTACTTTTGTGCGGGTCTTTGCTTTTATGCAATGCAAAGACAGTCAATAAAACCTTTTTTTGTCGTTGCAACAACTCCATTGATAATTAGGAGATTATTCAGCCGCACTGCGTCATTGCGAAGGCGTTAGCCCTTTGTTGCGACAAGGTAGAACTTTGTCGCAACAAAGGGGAAGTTTTCATAACACCTCAAAAAAATTAACCGGTTTGGAATAACAGGAATTGCCTGTTTGCTTTTTCCTTTATATTTTTGTGGCGTTAAAAATTAAGTGAAAACAGTATGTTATTTAATTATTTGGCACTTCATAGAGGATGAAATTGAAGCAATGACCGAAGATGAATATAACTTAATGCGAACAGAAAAGCTTTTATTTATATCCTGTTTTGACAGAAGTAATGGATACAACTCTTGGAATTGGTATTGCGCAAAAGTTATATAAAATCACAAAGTAGGGAACTTTTATTTCTCCAATATCGAAAGAATCGGAAATTAGATTAGGAATAAAATTTTAAACATAAATTAACCGATGAATTATCTGTTTTGTCCCCGTATGGTAAAAATCATGTTCCTCTGTTTGACCGGCTTGTTCGTTTTTTCCGGCTTAACGTTTTCCCAACAGAGGAAAAACGAACTGAATACCTTCGCTGCTTTTATGGTAAATTCGGCAATGGACGGAGGAGTTGCTGTAAAGGGGGTTGATTACAACAGATGGCTTAATTCTTATTTTTCAATCGGCGGTGGCGTTATTTCTTTCGGTAATGTTCCCGTTTATAACTCGTGGAATATAAATCCGGGAGAATGTTATATTTTAAATGAAGAGACAGGTCTTTTTTTATTGAGTATTCAAACACAAATACAACCCTGTCGGGTGTTTCTCGGAAAAGAACATTCAATAGGGTTGTTAATAAAACCGGCAATGCTTGTTCAATTATTTGCACTTGATTTATTTACATTTGAAAAATATGCGCAATCAAACAGCAGCTATCCTGTTTTCATTGATTCTGAAAAAAGATCGTACAGTTCGGGAAGCAGAGTTTATTTTGATGGAAGCATAATGATAACATATAAATTCGGATCATTAGGAGGAATAAACATAGGCTACCGTATTTCAAATGTCGATATTTATAAAAATCTCCGGGGACGACGTTTCGGCAGTATGCAGTTTGATACGTTTTTACCTGAACCTGAACTGCTAAAAGGCGGAGAAATCGGACTTTCATTCTATTTTTGACCCGTTGGCGCGAGGCTGTACAAAGTAAAGTATAACCGCAATTCAGGGAATCACAGTACTGCGAATTGCGCTCCACGGCCCTTTTTCCCCGCGCGTGTTTTCCCACCGGAGCGCGAAATACAGTTTTTTCCCCTGTACGTCAAGGTCGAACGAAAGGCGGAATGGCGTTCGCATACTCTTGGAGATGTTTGTAAGGGATTGCCATTGTTCGGGGGGAATGTCAAGGATTTTCCATGCGATTTCCGCACCGTGCACACCGTCGGGCTTGGCGCGGCTATGCGTACTTTTGTCAATGTAGTGTATTTCTACGACTCCGGAAGAGGGCAGGTGTACCGTTGCCGTCGGACTGCTATTCGGAACGGGGACGCGCTTGCGCCTGCCTTCCCTGCGGGCAGGAAAACCCATCGCAATTAAATCGGCCTCGGTAACGAGAGGGCTTTGCCTCAGGAAACCGCTGTAAAGCTGCCGGTAAACTGCTTCAAATTCTTTTTGCGCACAGGTCAGGTCGGTATTCACGAGGCTTGTGCGCGTAGCGGGGTTTTCCCACTCCCGATAGGTTTCGATAAAAATGGCGTATTTTTGATAAAATTCAGTGTCAATCCATTTTCCCTGCGGAGTATCGGGCGAAAGACCCATCCGGTTTCTGTTTGCCGTGTCCATCAAATAATTCACAGTCTGCCGGGCTTTATCGTGTAAAGCGATGCGCTTGAAGGGCAACCCAGGGCAAACGCATTAAAAATTGAGCAAATCAATCAAATAATCCAGACTCCACGATGCTTTGAGGCGTTTACGGCGTAAAGAACAGGATTTATCGGTATCTTTTTTTAAGATGTT
>JAITCT010000072.1 GCA_031282925.1 Dysgonamonadaceae bacterium
CTACCGTATCGTGAAGTTCGACCCGGACACCGGGATTAGTACGTATGCAGTAAAAAAAATATCCTGAAAATTTTCATTTTTCAATGAGAAATACTAATTTTGCAACGATAAATCAAAAATACCAACTTTTTAAACTGTAAATATTATGAGTAACATTCATTCTCAAACCATTCCGAAGGACCTGATTGATGAGTTCCTGATGAAACTTGATGAGGCCGTGAAGCCTCTCCGTCCGTATCTGAGTCCGCTCACGCCCGAATCCCGCAAAACGATTCTCAAGATGGGTGACAAATCCCTTGCGCTGGTCGAAAAGACAAGCGAGCTGGCGGCCGTCAATCCGCAGTTCTGTCCTTCGTACTTCAACCTGTCCGACCTGAACATCGACCTTACCGACGCCGTCAGCCTGCGCGTGGTGGTCAACCGTCTGGAACAGATTACCCGTGAAGTGGAGGACACGATGATGATCGCCGGCAATGAAGCCTTTACGCAGACACTCACCTTCTACAACGCCGTCAAACAGGCCGCCCGCGACAATGTCCCCGGCGCACAGGCCTTATTCGACGAACTGAAGAAGCGTTTCGCCTTCGGTCGCCCGCGGAAAGGCGACGTGCAGGAATAAAACGGGCGGAGAAAATGCCTGCGGAAGATTGACGTAAAACCCGAAAGCATCCCGGAAAAGCCGAAAAAGGTTTCGGGAAAGCCGAAACGGGTAGTGATAATGCCGGTTTGGGTATTGATAAAGCTAAAAAGGGTATCAATAAAGCCAAAAAGGGTTTCGATAAAGTCAAAAAGAGTCTCAATAAAGCCAAAAAGGATCTCAATAAGACAAAAAAGGGTATAATTAAGGCCAAAAAGAGTATAATTAAAGCCAAAAAGGATATTAATAATGCCAATTTGGCAGGAAATATAGGTAAAAAGGGTATAAATATAGCTTCAAAAGGTATTCAAAACGCCAAAATGGCTTTTTGGGGATGTAAATAAGGTTTTTCGGATGTCGCGCAACACAGGGTAAAAATGGCTAAATCTTTTAAAAATCCCCCGCACCGTTAATCCATTCTGTCTTGAAAACAGTTGATACGCAGCATACAATTAGTTAATTAAAGCTGCAAAGATAGCAATTGTACCTCGAGTACGGAAGTAAGTGCGACAGGGTAGTCTTGATTTTTATTTCATTCGTTTGGAAAAAACAAATTTTTCATCTAATTTTGCCCCAATAAATTTTGCCCCAATAAAATAAACAGTTGCTTTATGAGAAGAAATTTTGTTTGTATGGTGATGTGTGCGTGTGTATTTCTAACTGCGCAGTGCGATAGTGACGACGATATGGATATAGAGCCGTCGGAGATATCCGAAGAGACGGAAGAATTATCAGGAGAGGATATGAATTCTTCCCCTGACTGGTCCGGGTATGCAGAATTGTATGAACGCGTGAAATGTCCTTCACCAGTCAAAACCGGAGAGGAAGATGATCCAATCGGAATATGGAAACTGATATTGCGGATAAACGGAACGGATACCGTTGACTGTTCATGTGAAGAGGTGGTTTACCATTTCAAACCGGATCAAACGCTGACAGTTTCTATTGGCGATAAAACAGAGGAAGAAGTTGCGTATGAATATGAGGAGTATCCTTTATGTCCTGTTTGTCTTCCGCTTACCCCCCGACCGAATCTCAGAATGGGAAATTCGGAGGTCTATTGCCAGCCGTTACCCGAAATAATGTTTGTGTACCCTCAATTCGAAGAAGTGTATGTGAAAGTGGATTCGGAAAGGGAGGTACTTGCTTTATGGCCGTCAGGTTATATTAAATGGCTATTTATAAGGATTGATTAAATGAAAAAGTCATGAGAACAAGAAAATTAAAATTTGGTTTTATTGTAATTGTTCTTTCCATATTTGCCGAAAGCGCTGCATTTGGGCAAGAAAGCGTATTATATTCCGCTATTCAGAAAGCGAAAGAAGAAAATGTGGAATTTCAAAGGCTTCCGTCCGTATTTGTACAAGAAAGTACACCTCAGGATATACGCCTTTCGAGCAAATTCAACAACATGGAAGAATGGCTTTTTGGGGATGTAAATAAGGTTTTTCGGGTGTCGCGCAACACAGGGTAAAAAAAAATCCGGTTTGTTGTTTTTCGTATAGAAATCATTACTTTTGCAGCGCGATGAATCGTCAAAACACATTTGTATACCATTTAGCTGCGCTGTTCACGATAATTATCTGGGGCGTCACGATGGTTTCCACAAAATTATTACTGCGCGAAGGATTGTCGCCCGAAGAAATCATGATAATCCGTTTCGTCACGGCATACGTTTTTTTGTGGATACTCTATCCCCGTTCACACCGGATAAAATCACGGCGGGACGAACTTATATTCGTCGGGATAGGCATAACGAGCGGCTCCTTATATTTCTTTCTGGAAAACACCGCCCTCGTTCACACCTCCGCAACGAACGTTTCGCTGTTTTGCGCACTGATACCTCTGACGACCGCTGTTTTTACGTACTTCATATTCCGCGAAAAGCCGCTGACGAAACGATTCCGGGCAGGTTCCGTCATCTCTTTGGCCGGCACGGTACTCGTCATACTCAACGGGAAATTCTCTTTCGAAATCAATCCGTTAGGGGATTTTCTGGCTTTCGCGGCAATCATAAGCTGGTCTGTTTACGGAGTACTGGTGAAATGCCTGAAAGGAAATTACAACTCGCTGTTCGTCACGCGCAAAATATTCTTCTACGGGATACTGACCATGCTGCCGTACTTTTTTGCCGTCGCCCCGTTCGACGTCCCGGCAAGCGTACTGATAAAACCTGTCGTATGGGGCAACCTGTGCTTCCTCGGCCTGATTGCATCATCCTTATGCTATTTGATGTGGATGCTTTCGCTACGCAACCTGGGGGTCGTGAAAACCAACAGTTACATCTATTTTTCGCCGTTAGTAACCATAATCACGGCACATTTCGTCATATCGGAACATATAACCCCATACGTCGCAGGCGGTACCGTACTCGTTTTAAGCGGATTATGGATTGCAACGGCAAAACCGGGCACTGATAAATCATAAAAACGAACGAAATACAATATGATTATGCAGCTAATTTTATAACTTTGCCCCCCAATTCTAAAAAAGGAAACAGTAATGGTAAAAAGATTCGATTTTTTAGTCATCGGTTCGGGTATTGCAGGAATGAGTTTCGCGCTCAAAGTGGCTCACAAGGGGAAAGTAGCCCTGATTTGCAAATCCGGGCTGGAAGAAGCTAATACGTTTTTCGCACAGGGAGGCGTTGCTTCCGTCACCAATATTCTCGTCGACAATTTTGAAAAGCATATCGACGATACGATGATTGCGGGCGATTTCCTGAGCGACCGTTCCGCCGTTGAAAAAGTCGTTTACAATGCTCCCGCACAAATAAAGGAACTCGTCGGATGGGGCGTTGATTTCGACAAAGACGAGAAAGGTGATTTCGACCTGCATCGCGAAGGCGGACATTCGGAATCCCGCATACTGCACCATAAGGACAATACCGGGGCGGAAATTCAGGACAGCCTCATCGAAGATGTTAAAAAACATCCGAACATCACGGTTTTCGAAAATCATTTTGCCGTTGAAATCCTTACCCAGCACCACCTGGGCGTTACCGTAACGCGCCAGACGCCTGATATTGAATGTTTCGGAGCATACATCATGAATATGCAAACGGGAGGCATCGACACCTTCCTGTCAAAAATAACGCTTATGGCCACGGGAGGCATCGGCGCGATATACACGACAACAACAAACCCGCTCGTCGCTACCGGCGACGGCATCGCCATGGTATACCGTGCAAAAGGAACGGTCAAGGACATGGAATTTGTACAGTTCCACCCCACCGCCCTCTATCATCCCGGCGACCGTCCGTCATTCCTGATAACCGAAGCGATGCGGGGATACGGCGGCGTTCTGCGCACGATAGACGGCAAAGAGTTTATGCATAAATACGACGAACGGTTATCGCTTGCCCCGAGGGACATTGTCGCGCGGGCTATCGACAATGAGATGAAGAACCGGGGAGAAGACTATGTCTACCTTGACGTCATACACAAAGATGCGGAAGAAACCCGGAGACATTTCCCCAACATATACGAAAAATGCCTCAGCCTCGGTATTGATATTACAAAAGACTACATCCCCGTAGCGCCGGCCGCACACTATCTCTGCGGCGGAATAAAAGTAGACCTCGACGCACGTTCCTCCATCAAACGCCTCTACGCCGTCGGCGAATGTGCCTGCACGGGACTTCACGGCGGCAACCGTCTGGCCTCAAACTCCCTCATCGAAGCGGTAGTTTACGCCGATGCCGCCGCCAAACACTCGGTCACGCTCATCGATTCGCTGACATATCAGGAAGACATCCCCGCATGGAACGACGAAGGCGTCCGTTCGCCGGAAGAAATGGTACTCATCACGCAGAGTGTAAAGGAAGTCGGTCAGATAATGTCTACCTACGTAGGCATTGTGCGCAGCGACCTGCGTCTCAAACGCGCTTGGAATCGTCTCGACATCCTGTATGAAGAAACGGAAAGCCTCTTCAAACGCTCCGTCGCCTCACGCGATATATGCGAACTCCGCAACATGATAAACGCAGGATACCTCATCATGCGCCAAGCCATAGAACGCAAAGAAAGCCGCGGACTGCATTACACGCTTGATTATCCGCCGAAAAAGTAACTTCTTTCGTGGCGTTGTTTTGTGGGACGTAACTTATAGGTGACTTGGGGGGTAAGGATTTAAGATATTTTATAACCCTAACAAAACTTTCGCATTATCAACTGCCGCCTGCGTCATCCGGGCGCCGCTCAGCATACGCGCTATTTCTTCCACGCGTTCGTTGTCATCGAGGCGACGGATACGCGTGTATGTACGTTCCGGGCTATCTTCTTTATAAACAAAATAATGAGCTTTGCCTTTCGCTGCGATCTGCGGCAGATGCGTTATTGTAATCACCTGCATCTTTCCGCCTAAATCCTGCATTATATCAGCCATCTTGTCGGCAATCTCGCCGGACACGCCGATATCGATCTCATCAAAAATAATGGACGGAAGGGCTGCATATCCGGCAATCATCGCTTTTACACATAACATAAGACGTGAGATTTCACCGCCGGATGCCGTCTGCGCTACCGGTTTCAATTGTTCATTTTTATTTGCGGAGAAAAGAAATGATACTTCATCCATTCCGTCGGCAGCAGGTTTGCTTTTGGGTGCGAATAATATCTGAAAACGCGTGTTGGGTATGCCAAGCAGCACCATTCGTTCGATTATCTGTTTTTCAATCGTTTTCGAAGCTTTTTTTCTCAATCCGGTTATTTCCGCCGCCTGATTAACCAACAATCCGTATGACATCTGTTGGCTTTTGAGCAATATTTCCAGATCCTCGTCGAAAGATTCTATGGTGTTAAGTTGCACTTCGTAAGCATCCCGCTTCGCAATCAGCTCTTCAACAGACGAAACTTTATGCTTTTTCTGCAACGAATAGATCGTATTCATCCGGTTATTAACCCATTCCAAGCGTTCGGGGTCAAATTCAATGTCATCTTTGAGCACATTGGTTTCGGATGCCAAATCATTCATGTCAATATAGGAGGCGCGAAGCCTTCCGGCATATTCATTGGCTTTGGGGAAATAAGCGGACAGTTGCTCTACGGCGTTCAAGGCATCTCTCAGGGAAGATACGACGGATTTGTCTTCGCCGTTCAGCAACTCTGTAATTTTATACAACGCCGCTTTTATTTCTTCGGTATGCGACAGTGTATCCGATTCCTTTTCCAATTCTTCCTGTTCGCCGACCCGCAGCTTTGCCGCGCTCAGTTCTTCGTACTGAAAACGTATATAATCCTCCTCCTGTTTCATGTTCGAAGCCCTGTTTTTCAATTCATCTAATTTCTCGCACAGGGAATGGTAATTAGCATATTCGCTACGGTATGCGGCAAGCTGTTTTTCCGTATGCGCCATCAGGTCGACAACATTGAGCTGGAAATGTGTATCTGCGAGCAACAGATTCTGATGCTGCGAATGTACGTCAATCAGCATGTCACCCAATTCCTTAACGACGGAAAGCGGAACCGGCGAATCGTTTATAAAGGCGCGCGATTTGCCCGAACCGTACAGTTCGCGCCGGAACATGCATGCTTCCGTATCATATTCAAGGTCATTCTCCTGAAAAAATTTTTCAAGCCGGTAGGTTGATATATCAAAAATCGCCTCAATAACGCACTTGTCTTTTCCCGACTGAATACTCCGGGAATCGGCACGTTCTCCGAGAACGAGAGATAATGCTCCGAGGATTATCGATTTTCCCGCCCCGGTTTCGCCCGTTATAACGGAAAAGCCATCCTCAAAACGAATATCCAGTTCGTCAATCAACACATAATTCCGTATAAACAAAGATTTCAGCATATATCATTTTTTTAAAGACTCATAACGCGAAGATGCCGAAGGAAACAGTTCCGAAAATAATTTATGTCCTGCCTGTTTTTCCTGCATCGTCGCTTTTGAATACACGGCGATCGTTTCATCCAGCTTGCAATCGATAAACAACTGCAATAATACGGACATCGGACGTGCATTTTTCAGTTCTTTCAATGCCGACAGGGACGAGATCAGATTTGTACGTCCGCGGTCTGCATTGGCCGACATTTCGTCCAGACCTCTCCGGTGATAATTGTACCACATGGTATGAAACACACTTCCCTGATTTTCCGTTAATGCGGTGGCTAAGGCGTGGCGGTTCTGCTTGTTTGCAAAAGCAGTCCACCCCTTCCATGAGGGTTGTGACTGAGCCAGCGTCACAATCTGTTGCGCCTGCTGGAAAAACGGCATTCCGCCGTTGAGCGAAAAACCGTCAAAATCAAATCCCAGTATCATATATATATAGAATATGATCGTGGCTGTGAGATTACTGTTCAGTACATTTTCCGTGTACTCCAGCGGTTCAAATTCGGTATATTCGAAATTAAATTCGGTATCGCGAAAATTAAAAATCGTAGTTGTATAGGTAGAATTATATACGGGACGACGTGCCTGCACTTGTATTTCGCAGTCGAACTGATTATTTTCCTGCGAATTAACTATCACTGTAAAATTACAGTCGATACGCTCGTTTTGCGAAAACGTCGCGGTAGTCCATTTCTTCGTATTGATAAATTCCGTCAACGCAGTTTGCAGCGTATTGAATATTTGCTTATTCGTACCCTGTATCTTATCGCTGTTTATCGCAAGCACGGCATTAAGTTCCTGCGCCCCGACAGCTCCGGCAATACAAAAAAACAGTATCGGCAAACTTATGAAACGTCTCATCCTGTTGTAAAATTTATAATGTTATTATTACGACCCATGCGCTTATGTAACTTCTACGGGCTGCATTTGCGGACACGCGTCGACTAAATAATCAATGATTTTTTCCGCGACTTCGGTTTTTGACTGCAGGGGCAACGCCGTTTCCCTGCCATATTTATCAATCAACGTCACTTTATTCGTATCATAACCGAAACCGGCGCCTTCATCGCTTAGCGAATTAAGGACGATCACATCAAAATTCTTTCGTTGCAGCTTCTCTTTTGCATTTGTCAGCTCATTTTTCGTTTCCAGAGCAAACCCGACAAGCGTCTGATTTGTCCGTTTATCCTTTCCGAGTGTTGCCGCAATATCTTTATTACGAACCAGCGAAACGGACATTGCTTCACTGCGTTCACGTTTTATCTTTTCCGGCGCCTGCCGTTCCGGTCTGTAATCCGCAACTGCAGCGCATAATACGGCCACATCGCACGACGGGAAAATACGGACTGCCGCATGATACATCTCCTCGGCCGATTCCACGTCAACACGTTCAATCGACGGATGCGTCGTTTTCAGTGACACAGGCCCGGATACGAGCGTCACTTCCGCTCCTCTGCCGGCGCATGCTTCTGCCAGAGCAAATCCCATTTTCCCCGACGAATAATTACCTATAAAACGTACCGGATCAATCTTTTCGTATGTCGGACCGGCAGTTATTAGGATCTTTTTTTTTTGAAGCTCTTTCCGGGATGAGAAAAAATTTTCCAAAACCTTCACAATATCATCAGGTTCCGACATCCGGCCTTTTCCTTCAAGTCCGCTTGCCAGAAAACCTGTTTCCGGTTCGATTATATGATTTCCATACGAACGGAGTTTATTGAGATTTTGTTGTGTAGAGGGATGAGCATACATGTCAAGATCCATAGCCGGTGCGACAAAAACAGGCGCCTTGCAGGATAAATATGTCGTAACGAGCATATTATCGGCAATGCCGTTCGCCATTTTCCCGACAGTCGATGCCGAAGCGGGCGCAATAAGCATCACATCGGCCCACAGACCGAGGTCGACATGACTGTTCCATGTACCGTCGCGGTTTGAAAAAAATTCACTTATAACAGGATTGCTGCTTAACGTAGCCAGTGTCAGCGGCGTGATAAACTCTTTTCCCGCAGGCGTCATCACGACTTGCACTTTCGCGCCTTTCTTCACAAAAGCGCGTACCAGACAGGCGGCCTTGTACGCAGCAATACTTCCCGTTACACCTAAAATAATATTTTTCCCTCTCAACATGGTTCATCAAATTTCATTTTTCAGGCGAAGCTGTATTTCGGTAAGTTTCTGTTTCGTATTAAGCGGGAAATCACCCTTTATTATCCAGCCGTAATAACCCTGATCTTTTTTAAGTACATCCCTGACTAACTGTCCCTTATATTTACCGAAATTAATAACTTCGTCTCCGTTTTCATTATAAATCATCCGCCCGGCAAAATCTACATTATTATTAAAGCTGGAAAATTCGGAGAGAACGTTAACATCATTCCCAAGATCGGGATAACGGTTCAATTGTGACATAAACACCTCGTAAGTAGCTCTTACGTCACTCTCGGCGCTATGCGCATCCGTCAAGTCCCTGCCGCAATAAAACTTATATGCGGCGCCCAGATTCCGCGGCTCCATTTTGTGAAAGATCGTCTGTACGTCAATGAATTTGCGTTTGTTCAAATCTATATTCACGTCCGCACGCAGAAATTCTTCCGCCAGAAGCGGAATATCAAACCGGTTTGAATTAAATCCGGCCAGATCGCAACCTTCGATTTGCGCTGCAAGCGATTTCGCAATCTCCCGGAATGTCGGGCAATCTTTCACATCCTCGTCCGTAATGCCGTGAACGGCAGTGGCCTGCTCCGGTATATGCATCTGCGGATTTATACGCCGTGTCTTGCAGTCTTCACTGCCGTCGGGTTTGATTTTAAGATACGAGATTTCGACAATACGATCTTTCGTGATATTTATTCCTGTAGTCTCCAAATCAAAGAATACAAGCGGATTTTTTAAGTTAAGCTGCATTATGCGTTCCTGTTAATCATTTAACATCATAGGCATAAGCAACATAAGCAAATCTTCGTTTTCTTCGTTTTCCGTAGGGACAATAATGCCTGCACGCGAAGGGTCTGCCAGTTGAAGAACCACATTCTCCGATGATATGTTTGTAAGAATATCAATCAGGTTGGACGCCTTAAACCCAATATTTAACGGTGTTGCCGTATATTGACAGACGATTGTTTCCTCCGCCGAAGTTGAGAAATCTATATCCTGAGCCGATACAACCATTTTATTTTCCGACAGTTGCACTTTTATAAGTCCGCTTGCCTGACTAAAGACCGACACTCGTTTCAACGCCATGAGGAACGACAGGCGGTCGATCGTTGCCAGATTCGGATTACCGGAAGGTATTACCGCGTCATAATTCGGATAACGGCCTTCTATCAGACGGCATACCATTTCGAAAGCAGGCATTTTGACGTAGGCATTGTTATCGTCAAAAACGACGGTCACCACATTTGCGTCTTTAGCAAGCAGGCTCTTTAGCAGGTTTGCCGGCTTTTTCGGTAAAATAAAGGAAGCGCGTTCTTTTGACTGAATGGACAGGTTGCGTAACCGTACTAACTTGTGGCCGTCGGAGGCGACAAATGTCAGGTTGCCTGTCTGAATATCAAAATACACTCCGTTCATTACCGGACGAAGTTCATCATCAGCCGTAGCAAACAGGGAGCGGTTAATACCATTCAGGAGTATCTGCGATTCGAGCGTCAGGATGATTGCATCCTCCTTCAGGGGTTTCTGTTGGGGATATGTATCCCCTTTTTGTCCCGGCAGGTTGAACTTCCCGTTTTCATAATCAACATTGATCGTCATGTTTTCATCATTGATGTCAAACGTCAAGGGTTGTTCCGGTAATTCTTTTAACGGATCGAGCAACCGTTTGGCATCTACGGCAAACAAACCCGACCCGTCCGAACTTACTACATCGACAGAAGTGACTAATCTCGTTTCCGTATCGGAAGCCGTAATCATCAATTTTTCTCCTTTAAGGTCAAAAAGGAAACTGTCCAAAATAGGCAATGTGTTTTTTGAAGCAATGACTTTACTTATTGAATGCAGAGCAGACAGTAAAGCTGAACTTGATACATTAAATTTCATACGTTTATCTATTCTTAATGGTTAATAATTATTTGAAATCGACGAACAAAAATAATCATTTTTTTTATTACGCCATACTTTTCTTCAGGTAAAAACAAAAAAAACTCTTTCCCGTCGAGGAAAAGAGTTCAGTATAATCGTATTACCTGCGAATGTTTATTTTTTGAAATAATCTTTTACACCGTCATTCGGGATCATTTCTTCCTGAAAAACGTAAGCTCCCGTTTTGGGTGATTTCACCATTTTAATCACTTTCGAGTAAGTACGTCCTTCTCCGGTTTTAAATGATGCAACTGCTTTTTTTGCCATAGTTTAAATCTCCTATATTATTTTATTTCTTTATGTACGGTCATTTTTTTCAAAATGGGATTATATTTTTTAAGCTCAAGACGCTGTGTCGTATTCTTACGGTTTTTGGTTGTAATATAACGGGAAGTGCCCGGCATACCGCTTCCTTTATGTTCCGTACATTCGAGAATAACCTGTATTCTATTTCCTTTTACTTTTTTTGCCATGATCTACTCCTCCAACATTTATGAATTTAAATAACCTTTTTCAGTAGCCTGTTTTAACGCTGCATCTAACCCTATTTTATTTATCAGGCGCAATCCAGCAGCCGATATAGTAAGGTTTTTCCAACAATCCTGTTCAACCCAGTAAAACTTTTTCGTAAAGAGATTTACGTTAAATTTACGTTTTGTACGCAAATTCGAATGAGCTACATTGTTTCCGGATTGAGCCTTCTTTCCTGTAATTTGACAAATCTTAGACATTGTATTTTATATTTTCTAATTGTATTTTATTGTTTTGAGGGCGCAAAGATACGTTTTGTATTTTATAAATCCAAAAAATGCGACAAAAATAATTTTAAAATTATGACTTTGTGCGCAAGATGAGACTCGAACTCACACACCGTTACCGGCACTACCCCCTCAAAGTAGCGTGTCTACCAATTTCACCACCTGCGCAAATATATTTACCGATTCAACAAATAAGTGCCCGGAACAGGACTCGAACCTGCACGGCTATAACCCCACTCGCACCTGAAACGAGCGCGTCTACCAATTCCGCCACCCGGGCATTTTATTTATCAAGAAAAAAGGCGACCTCTGTCGCGCTCTTACTATATCTTCCGAGCGGAAGACGGGACTCGAACCCGCGACCCTAACCTTGGCAAGGTTATGCTCTACCAACTGAGCTATTTTCGCTTTTGTGAGTGCAAATTTAAGTCATTTTATTCAATTATCCAAATTGTTTGCCAAATTTTAACGGAAAATATCATCTAATTTTCCAAAAGACCGCGAATCATTCGTTGAATTTTCGGAAGAATCTCTCGCCAACCCATTGACCGGATCTTCTTCCAATTCATATTCTATGTTAGAACGGCATGGATCAAAGTAACTTGCAGGATATACAAATTGCTCCTTCTCCGAATATCCTAAAAATGGATCATTGTAAACTTTTTTGAGAAATCCGGTTAAGACAGGCAACGCCAAAGTTGCTCCCTGACCATCTACCGTACGATCAAAACGAATGGAACGTTCTTCTCCGCCTACCCAAACTCCACCTACCAGAGACGGTGTGAAGCCCATGAACCACCCGTCGGAATTGTTCTGCGTGGTTCCGGTTTTTCCCCCCATATCGCCGGAAAAACCCATTCTGCGGACACGCGAACCTGTTCCGCCGTCAACCACGCTTTTGAGCATATATAACATTTTTCCGGCCGCATCATCGGTAATTACTTCTTGGGTTTGCGGCGTAAAAGTATCCAAAATCTTTCCGTAACTGTCTTCAATCCTGGTTACATAAAGCGGTTCTATCCGGATACCCTGGTTGGCAAATGCCGAGTATCCCGAAACCATTTCACTGACAGAAGCGTCACAGGAACCCAAACAAAGCGAAACTACCGGATCAATTTGACTTTTCAATCCGTAAGAATGTAACAAACGTACCAAAGTGTATGGATTTAACTGCTTCATCAAAAACGCGGTTACCCAGTTATCCGATTTTTGTAAGCCCCACTGAATGCTCACCATTTTCCCGATGCGATCCCGAACGGTATTTTTGGGTTTGTAAGACCTTCCCAATTCATCCGTTAACTCTTGTTCTACATGTAATACTTCGTTGCAAGGCGTTATTCCGCTTTCCATCGCCAGCGAATACAAAAACGGCTTTATCGTCGAACCGATTTGCCGTTTTCCGGAATTAACCATATCATATTGGAAATAATGATAGTTAGGCCCGCCCACATACGCTTTGACTGCGCCGGTGCGAGGATCCATTACCATAAAACCTGTCCGCAAAAAAGATTTCATGTACTTGATGGAATCCAAGGGAGTCATAATGGTATCCTTAACTCCTTTCCACGAAAAAACGGTCATTTCTACCGGGGTATTAAAGACCTTTTTTATTTCGGCCTCGGATTTACCGTTTTTCTTTAAACCGTAATATCTTTCTGTTTGTTTTATAGCCCTATCCAATATTTTATCAACTTCATCCGCCGTAAGGTCGTTTGAAAACGGCGCATTTTTGCTTTTTGCCGTTTCTTTGAAAAAATTGTCTTGCAATCCTCCGGAAAAATGATTCACAACTGCTTCTTCCGCGTAGTTTTGCATACGGGAATTTAAAGTTGTATATATTTTTAAGCCATCAATATAAAGATGATAACGAGAACCATCAGCTTTTTTCTTTTTATTACACCAACCGTACAAAGGGTTAGTTTCCCAAGCGAGAGAATCTTCCCGAAATTTATCTGTTTGCCACGCGGGATAATTTTTTCTTTCGGGTTTGGAAGCCGTCAAAGTCAGACGTAAATATTCCCTGAAATAAGGGGCTAAACCGTCTTTGTGATCTACCCGGTTATACTTTATAAGCAAAGGCAATTGTTGCAAGGAATCGCTTTGGACTTGGGTTAAATAGCCATTTTTTGCCATCAGGGAAAGAACAACATTTCTTCGTCCAATCGTGCGTTCGACTTTATTGATGGGATTATAATACGAAGGATTTTTACACATACCGATCAATGTGGCCGCTTCTTCAATCGTAACATCCTTGGGTTTTTTACCGAAATAAACCCAACAAGCGGATTGAATTCCAACAGCATTATGCAGAAAGTCAAATTTATTGAGATACAGGTTGATAATCTCTTCTTTTGTATAGTATTTCTCTAATTGAACGGCAATTACCCATTCCACCGGTTTCTGGAACAAACGCTCAACAACATTACCTACACGTTCCGAATAAAGCTGTTTGGCCAATTGCTGCGAAATCGTACTTGCTCCACCCGCATCCTGGAAAAGGATAACTCTCTTAAGAATTGCACGCAACAGGCCATAAAAATCAATGCCCGAATGGTCGTAAAAACGGATGTCTTCCGTAGCAATCAAGGCATTGACTATATTTTGAGAAAGGTCTTTATAATTGCTATAGACCCGATTTTCTTTTTCCAGCGAATAAGTTCCCAACTGTACCCCATCCGCCGAAAGCACTTGTGAAGCGTATTTATCAATCGGATTTTCAAGATCTTCTATCGGAGGCATATAACCGATTTTTCCATTAGCAATCAGGAAAATAATTAACCCGAATAACAATATACCGAAAATAAAAAGTACCCATGCATATTTAATGATCTTCTTCATCTTGTATATAATTTGTTTTTTAAGTTTATATGGAATCCGTAACATGTTCATGCCCTTCGGAGCAACTTTATGCGGATTTCACCCGTTATCTATTTTAATAAAAATGTACAAAAGTACAAGTTTATTTTTTAAAATAAATAAATAATCCCGCATTAGTTTGTTTTTTATCAATTTTAGCGGATTCTTAATTATATCGCTCATGATTTTTAGAATAATCCGGTATAAAGTACAAAAAAGATTTGGGTCATTCGAGCAAAATATGTTCTATTAAATTCCGGTAAATCTCATTTTTACATAATAATTCGGCATTCCCGACAATAAAAAGTTGTTTCCGGGCGCGTGTCAATGCAACATTGAGTTTGCGGTCGATACGTTTGCCGTTTTCTTCCATCCAATTCGGTAAAGCAGCTAACTGGCTTTCCTTTTTCACGCAAAACGAATAGATGATTGTGTCCCGCTGACTGCCTTGGAAACGTTCGACCGTATCGACTGTGATATCGGCAAATTTTTCTATTCCTGTTTCTTGCAGCTTCTTACGAATCAAGGCAATCTGATTCCGGTAAGGGGTAATTATGCCTATATCGCCCGAGTTGAAAACAGAACCGGCATCCGAATATTCAAGGTACAGTCCGCGGCAAATATCCACTACTTTTAGAGCTTCATTGAGATTTGCCTTGTCCGAAAGTTCATTTTCCAAAGGTTTGACCGAATAAAAATGCAAGCGGTTGCGATGCGTCCATTCCTCTGTTTGGTGCGGCAAACCGACCGTTTCCAAACGGTTATCATAAAAGTGTTTGGAAGGGAAAGCCGAAATGTCCGGATGCATCCGTCCCTGACGGGTGAGCATGGCGCAGGCGGAAGCGAGGCCTTCTTCGTTGTATTTGCGATATAACCGTTCAAACAGGGAATTGCTCAAATCGGTCAATCCGGCGGCATTGAGAACGGGTTCGTTTACGCGGCTTTCCTCTTTGCTTTGCAAAACAACCGCCGGTAATTGCTTGTGGTCGCCGATTAGTACGAAACGGTCGACGGCATTTTCACCGGAAATGTTCCGGGCGCAGAAAATACCTAAAAGATGAGGTTCCAAAAGTTGGGTTGCCTCATCAATAATAGCTAAGTCGAAGTGTTTCAGCCTGAATAGCTCCGGTTTGTTCCATACGGAAGCTGCTGTTCCGACAAAAATCCGGCAACGCCTGATGACTTCCGCTACATCTTGACGGTTATTGCATTTTTCCAAACTGTTTTCCAACAAATGCGGACGAAACTCCGGTGCACAGTTCAATTCGCTTCCGACGCGAATGTAGGGAAGCGACCGACTTATATCCGATAAGGCTTTGCAAATCTCGTCTACCGCACGGTTGGTGTAAGAAAGCAGCAGGATATTTGCCCCGTTCTTTTGGAGTTCCGTTTCCACCATTTGTTTTAAAGCGATGGATGTTTTCCCGGAGCCGGGAGGGCCGATGAGGAGAAAGCAGGTGAACGGTGATGGGGCGTCCCGTGTACCCAATATCAATTCTTTCCTGTCCTGATTGGCATGAAGGAATGTGGCTAAGGCTCGAAACATCCCGGTGAAAGTGGCGTCCATATAATCGTGTTCGACGGCGTACAGCGCATCGGGATTCCAGACTT
>JAITCT010000128.1 GCA_031282925.1 Dysgonamonadaceae bacterium
TACAACAATCGTTCAAGGCAGGCATTTGTCCATTCAATAGCCTTGGTTGGTATGCGCAATATCCGTGATTACAAGGCTAAAATCCGCCCCGACAGCGAATCGCTGGGCAGCGCAAGCCCATTCAATATCGTTGCCAAGTCTTTGACCTTACAGAATTTCACCAAGGAAGATATTGTCCGGTTATATCAACAGCACACCGACGAAACGGGACAGGTATTCGAAGAGAATGCAATAGAATCGGTTTGGGAACAGACGCAGGGGTAACCGTGGTTAGTGAACGCTATTGCCAATGAAGTGATTGTAGAAATGTTGCAGTCGGACTGCACAAAACCCGTTACGATGGTATTTTGCTCTTGTTGAGCGAAGCAATGCGGGAATCTCTGCGCCTCTGAAATAGATGTTGTTTTTATACTCTTACAAACGTAACCGTTTTCTCGTCTACTGTTTTCTTCTTAAAGTAGAGTTTATCCTCCCATTTGACGGTCGCGCGGCGGTCAAATATCACAATCCTGCCTTCGTTGCAGCAGTAAAGTCTATGTTGCAATTACAACCGTTCAACCTGTTTAACCCCTTTAATGGTTTTGATTTTCTTAATCAAGCCCGTCAAAACCGCATTATCGCTCAGCATCACCGTCAAAGTTCCCTGGAACAGCCCGTCCGAAGGGTCGACGTTGATGGAACGCAACATCATTCCTTTTTCCTTGGAAATCACGGAAGTGATGTTCGTTACGATACCGATGTCGTTGTTTCCGATAATCCGTAAAGTTACCGGATAATTGCTTCCCGGTTTGCCCGACCAGCGAACATTGACTATCCGGTAGCCGTAGCGGTTGAACATTTGTGACGCATTCGGACAATTCCGGCGGTGAATTTTAATGCCTTTTGAGGAAACAAAACCGAAAATTTCATCGCCGTAAATCGGGTTGCAGCATTTGGCCAAACTGTAATCAACGCCGGTGAGGTTTTCATCAATCACCAGCACGTCTTCGTTTTTGGTGATTTCTTCAACCGGTGTCTGGGTAATATAATTCTCAACGCTTCGGTCGGTATGTTGTTCCTGTTCCAACTCCTTTTTTTCCAAATCCAAATACTGGTCGATGATTGTATTGACGTCCGACTTGTCATCGGCAATTTCGGCATAAAAATCCGTAACCGTTTTGAAACCGTTCTTTTTAATCAAACGCATTAACCGGGCTTCGTCTTCCTCAATTTTCCTGTTTTTGAAACGGCGATGCAACAATTCTTTGGCAAATTCGACCTGTTTGGCCGCCTGTTCCTTCAACGATTGTTTGATTTTCACGCGGGCTTTGGTAGTACAGACAAAAGTCAGCCAATCTTGCTTCGGCGTCTGGCCCGGCGAAGTCAGAATATCGACCTGGTCGCCGCTTTGGAGTTTATGCCGGATGGTCGCATTCTTTCCGTTTACTTTGCCGGAAACACATTTTGAACCTAACTTGGTGTGAATGGCAAACGCAAAATCAAGTACGGTAGCGCCTTGCGGTAATTTGAACAAATCGCCTTTCGGGGTAAACACAAAAATTTCATCGTCATACAAGTCCATTTTAAAATCATGAATCATGTCGGCAGGCGCCGATTCTTTGTGTTCGAGAACTTCCCGCACATTGTTCATCCATTCGTCCAACCCGCTTTCACCTTTGATTCCCTTGTATTTCCAGTGAGCGGCCAAACCTCTTTCCGCAATTTCATCCATTCGTTTGCTGCGGATTTGCACTTCCACCCATTTGCCGTGCGGCCCCATTACCGTGGTGTGCAGGGACTCGTAGCCATTGCTTTTGGGTATGGACAGCCAGTCTTTCAGGCGTTTGGGATTGGGCTGGTACATGTCGGTAATCACCGAATAGACTTGCCAGCATTCCGCTTTTTCCTTTTCCACAGGGGTATCGAGAACTACCCTGACGGCAAACAAATCGTAAATATTTTCAAACTCAATTTTTTGTTTCAGGAGTTTATTGCGAATGGAGTGGATGGATTTGGTTCGCCCCTTGATGTCGAAATTCAGATTTAATGCTTTCAGTTTTTCCTCGACAGGCGCAATAAATTCGGCGATGTAGGCGTCTCTCGAACGCTTTGTTTCGTTGATTTTCCGCGCAATGAAATCATACATTTCCCTGTCTTGGAATTTCAAGGCCAAATCTTCCAGTTCCGATTTAATTTTGTACAGGCCCAGGCGATGGGAAATGGGAGCATATAAATAGGACGCTTCTGCCGACAGTTTCAATAAATGTTCTTCGGACAATGATTTAGCAGTCCGCATCAGATACAGCCGCTCGGCAATCATAATCAAAATCACCCTGACATCTTCGGCAAAAGAAAGCAGCAGTTTGTGAAAATTTTCCGTTTCAATGGCAGCATTTTTGGCATATAATTCCTGAACCCGTATCAAACCGCGGATAATATCCCCTACGTCCCGGCCAAACGTTTTCCTGATGTAATCGACTGTGTAATACCCTTGTATGACTGATTGGGAAAGGGCTACGGCAACCACTACCGTACCTTTCAAACCGATTTCGTCCGAAATAATCAAAGCCGTCTGCAAATTGCGGTACAAAGGATTTAATCCGTAAACGTCGCCGGTATAAGCGCCGGAATCAGCAGCCGCTCCAATATGCGCTTTTGCTTTTTTGATGGTTTCTGAGGAAACGGAATCGGCTGCGCTTCGTAATAACTTGCGGTAAATAAAGGAAAAAGGACTTTGTTCGGAACCGATTACTCCGGCTAAAACAACTTTTTCACTTTCGACATCGGTAATGACAGATTCTTCCATGTAATCGATATTAAATATAGCGCCGGTAAAGGTAGAAATTTCAACGGAATAATCGTAATTATTTCCCATAAAAGAAGTCAATTTTTTTCGGGCATTGCTGATTTTTCTTCTTCATTCTCAATTTCCCTGGCCGAACCAATCCGTTTTTTGCCGTTTCAAATATTCTCTACAAATTTTTTGCATGAAAACAAACTGTTTTTAGACATGAAAAAATTAAAACACCCCATCCGCGAATTTGCAATCGCCCACAACATCTTTGCCTTTCGCTGTCTCTTCCTGCAAACGCGGCGAGCCGGGAACTTCCACCCTGACACAGTGTAGATATATGCCCCAACATACAAAAAGCGCCGCAATTTCTGCGGCGCTTTTGATAAACCAACGTAATGAAAATTTTATTCTTAACTTTCTTCCAGTTTTCCTTTTAATTCGGCTAATTCGGAAATATCGCCCAAAGTGGTTTTTTCCATAACCGATTGAACAGGAGGTTCTTCTTTTTTATCTTTCTTGGCTTTCTTCACCGGTTTCTTTTCTGTAGCAGCGTCTTTTTCCGCACGTTTTGCATCTTCAAAAACCCTGCTGTGAGAAAGAATAATCCGTTTGGAATCCTTGTTAAACTCAATGATTTTGAAAGGTAATTTTTCTTCCAGTTGCATCTGCGAACCGTCTTCCTTCACAGAGTGTTTCGGTGTTGCAAAACCTTCTATACCATAAGGTAAAGCAATAACGGCACCTTTATCCATGAGTTCAATAACCGTTCCTTCGTGGATGGAACCCAAGGTAAATACAGTTTCAAATACATCCCACGGATTTTCTTCCAACTGTTTATGCCCTAAACTCAAACGGCGATTTTCCTTGTCAATTTCCAATACTTGAACTTCGATTTCCGATCCGAGAGAAGTAAATTCGCTTGGGTGTCTGATTTTCTTCGTCCAGGAAAGGTCGGAAATGTGAACCAAACCGTCAACGCCTTCTTCAATTTCAACAAATACTCCGAAGTTAGTGAAATTACGTACTTTAGCGGTATGTTTGCTGCCGAGAGCATATTTTTCTTCGATACTTTCCCAAGGATCGGGTCTCAATTGTTTGATACCCAACGACATTTTGCGATCGTCGCGGTCTAATGTCAAAATAATGGCTTCCACCTCGTCGCCCACTTTCATGAAATCCTGAGCGCTTCTTAAGTGTTGCGTCCAACTCATTTCCGAAACATGTACAAGACCTTCTACGCCCGGGGCTATCTCGACGAATGCACCATAATCGGCCATCACGACTACTTTACCTTTTACAATATCGCCTACTTTCAGATTCTCATCCAAAGCATCCCAGGGATGAGGAATTAATTGTTTCAAACCCAGAGCGATTCTTTTCTTTTCATCGTCAAAATCAAGAATAACCACATTGATTTTTTCATCTAATTTCACTACTTCTTCAGGATGGGAAATACGCCCCCAACTCAAATCGGTGATATGAATCAAACCGTCCACGCCGCCCAAGTCAATAAATACGCCATAAGTAGTAATATTTTTAATTACGCCTTCCAATACCTGACCTTTTTCCAACTTAGAAATAATATCTTTTTTCTGTTGCTCCAATTCGGCTTCTATCAGTGCTTTATGTGAAACGACCACGTTTTTGAATTCATGATTGATTTTTACAACCTTAAATTCCATCGTTTTATCTACAAACACATCGTAATCGCGGATAGGTTTAACGTCAATCTGCGAACCGGGCAGGAAAGCTTCGATGCCAAACACATCCACAATCATACCGCCTTTGGTGCGGCATTTCACGTACCCTTTCACGATTTCGCTGTTTTCAAGAGCCGCGTTTACTCTGTTCCATGAACGGGCTGCACGCGCTTTTTTATGAGAAAGGATGAGTTGTCCTTTTTTGTCTTCCTGGCTTTCGATATACACTTCCACTTCGTCCCCCTCTTTCAAATCGGGGTTGTAACGAAACTCGTTCATCGGAACCACGCCATCGGATTTATAACCGATATTGATTACGACCTCGCGTTTGTTCAAAGCAGTAACCGTACCCATAACTACCTCGCTGTCACTGATTTTACTTAATGATTGATCATACGTTTCAATCATTTTCTCTTTGCTTACCTCTCCGTAAACATCTCCCTTTTCGTAGGCGTCCCAGTCAAAATCAACTTTGGGAACGGCTACTTCTTTGTTTAATTCTTCACTCATTTTTCTTAAAAA
>JAITCT010000133.1 GCA_031282925.1 Dysgonamonadaceae bacterium
AGTAACGAATTATTTGACTTTTACACCGTCAAATCCGTCTTCGGATATTTCTCATCATCATATAGCAATCTTAAACAATCTTCAAAGGCTGCTGCACTTTCTCTTCCAACAAAGCAAAATCCAGGACTTCCCGTATGTCGTCAACATAATGAAACTGCAAACCTTTCAGATAAACGGCGTTGATTTCGTCAATATTCCTTTTATTTTCCTTGCTGAGGATAATGTCTTTGATTTCGGCGCGTTTAGCCGCCAGGATTTTTTCCTTAATCCCGCCTACCGGCAATACTTTCCCGCGAAGCGTCATCTCGCCCGTCATGGCTACATTGGGGCGGACTTTCCGCTGGGTGAACGCGGAAACGATAGAAGTCGTCATCGTGATTCCCGCGCTGGGACCGTCTTTGGGAATAGCGCCTTCGGGAACATGCACGTGTACGTTCCATTTCTCGAAAACGCCATCGGGAATATTGAATTGTGAAGCGTGCGCTTTGGTGTATTCCAATGCCAAAGCGGCAGATTCTTTCATGACGTCGCCCAAATTTCCGGTTAATGTTAATTTTGCACCTTTGCCTTTGCTCAAACTTGTTTCTACCAGGAGAATTTCGCCGCCGGCCGCCGTCCAGGCCAGACCGGTTACTACGCCGGCATAGTTGTTGCCCTGGTATTTATCTTTGGTATACTCGACGGCGCCCATATAAGCATACAAATCATCTATGTCTAATTTTTCAGGATATTCCGTCCCTTCTGCTATTGCCCGTGCGATTTTCCGCATGATTTTGGCTAATTTCTTGTTCAATTCCCGCACGCCCGATTCCCGCGTATAGGATTCAACCAGGGCGATTATGGCTTTTTTGGAAATATCAAACCGGCCTTTGGGAATCCCATGCACTTCCATTTGGTGAGGTATCAGGTGCTTTTGAGCGATTTCCAGTTTTTCTTCCATGATATAACCGCTCACTTCAATCAGTTCCATCCTGTCCAGCAAAGGCTGGGAAACCGTATTCAGGGCGTTGGCTGTGGCAATGAAAAGGACTTTCGATAAATCGAAATCAATGTCTAAATAATTATCGTGGAAAGCAACATTTTGTTCGGGATCAAGCACTTCCAGAAGCGCTGCGCCCGGATCGCCTTTATAATCGTGGCCTACTTTGTCAATTTCATCCAAAATAACCACCGGATTGGATGAACCGGCTTTCTGCATACTTTGGATAATTCGCCCCGGCATTGCCCCGATGTACGTGCGGCGGTGGCCACGAATTTCCGCTTCATCATGCAACCCGCCTAATGACATTCTGACATATTTGCGATTTAAGGCGTCTGCAACCGATTTCCCCAGCGAAGTTTTGCCTACTCCCGGAGGGCCGTATAAACAAATAATCGGCGATTTCATATCCCCTTTCAATTTCAATACCGCCAAATGTTCGATAATTCTTTCCTTTACTTTCTCCAAACCGAAATGGTCTTTATCAAGGATTTTTTTCGCACGAGTCAGGTTGAAATTATCTTTGGTATAACTGTTCCACGGCAAAGAAATAATACACTGGACATATTCCATTTGCGTTGAATAATCCGGCGAGTGCGGATGCAAACGTTCCAGTTTTTGTAATTCGGCTTCAAATACGGAACGCTGTTCGGCTGTAAAATTCAGTTTGCCGGCTTTTTCTTTAATCTCCTTTATCCTGATGTCATGGATATTCCCGCCCAAGGCTTCCTGTATATTTTTCATTTCCTGTTGCAGGAAATACTCCCGTTGCTGATTGTTGATATCAACTTGCGTTTTACGCCGGATGGAAGCTTTGATTTCAAGCAGCTGCACATCCTGGTCAATCAATGAAAGCAGTTTGTTCATGCGTTCTTTCACATCATCAATGGCAAGTACTTCCTGCTTTTGCTCAATGCCCGCTTCAACGGTGGAAAAAGCTAAATTGGCCAAATATCCGCTGTCTTTGGATTTTTTGAGCGAATCCACCACAAATTCCGGCAAGTTTAATTTTTCGTGAAGCATCCGGATTGTAATATCCCTGATTGATTTGAGTTGCTCTTTATATTCCTTGTCCGATTTCGGCGGGTAAATATCCGTCAATAAAGAAAATTTTCCTTTTAAATACGGTTCTTGTGAGGTAACCGATTCCAGGCGGACACGGTTGGTTCCCATCAACAACACCGCCGTACCCTCTTCGCCTTCTTTCATGATATTGATTACCCTTGCAGCGACGCCTACCGGATATAAATCGTCGAAACCGGGGTCGTTTTCGTTAATGTCTTTTTGGCAGAAGACGCCTATGAGTCCGTCCCGTTTGTGGATTTCCTGAATTAATTTTAATGATTTGGAACGGCCTATATTGACCGGCGTAGGTATTCCGGGGAAAAACATCATATTTTTCAAAGGCAGGATAGCGTGTTCGGCAGTCAGGTCTTCCTTTGTAACAGGCTTATTCTCAATAATTATCTCCATTTGTGGAGTTACATAATCATCCATTGTTTTTTTATATATCACTTGAATAGTTTATTTTCCAGTCAATTTTCATGCCAAAGATACGGATTATTAACCCTTGTTACGCAAGCAGATGAATGAAATAAAAGAAAAACGCGCCATGCAGTTAAACCTGAAAATACAGATGGATATGGGTTCGGCATACGCGGCGGATGCCCCGTGCCATATTCATTACAATTACATAACGAAGACACGAAAGTGTAAAGATACGAAATTATTAATACATGGTTTCGTATCTTTGTGTCTTTGCGCCTTCGTGCATTTGTGTTTACAAAAAAGCCGGTGAATTCTTTTTTTGAGGCGCTGGTTTTTTATTGCAATTAATCCCGTCCCTTAGGGATTAACCCGACCCGTTTTATTGCAATTAATCCCGTCAGGGATTAAAGCCCGGTAGAAATGATTGATTCCGCACAGCAATCCCGCATGACGTCAGTTATGCGGACCGTTCGGTTCACCCCCAATCGCTACGCTTCATTGTGGGTTATTGGTATTCAGATATGCAGACGGTGGTTATTGTGCTTGCGAAAATAATATTGCATCTCTACGAGATGCCGGCCGGGGACGGATACATTCATTTTCTACTGTGTATCTCTGCGAGATGCCGGTTACATGTTCATCAACGTACATGCCTGAAAAAACAGCACCTCAAAAAAAGAATTAACCCAACTCGTTAACTCATCAACGAATAAACCCCCTGTTTTTCAGCAAGTAATCCGGATTAGGATCAGCGCCTCTGAAACGGCGGTAAAGCGTCATCGGCTCGTCGCTTGCACCTTTG
>JAITCT010000154.1 GCA_031282925.1 Dysgonamonadaceae bacterium
AAAACATCCGTCATGAAACAAGAACAACTCTTACTCTTTAGAATATTCAAAGACAGGACGGCAAGCGCCGTAATGAAGACGCTCACGTTCGTCTCATTACTTACGCTCCTCATCATGGGCATCGGCCTGTACTACAAATCGTCAAAGATACTCGGCGCCCACAGCGTGTGGGATTTGATCACCGGGTCGGAATGGAGTCCCCTGTCGGGGCAGTTCGGATTTTGGCCTTTTATACTCGGCTCCGTTTACGTAACCATATTAGCCGTAGTCATAAGCCTCCCGATAGCCCTGCTGACCTCCCTGTTCCTGACCGAAATCGCCAAAACATGGGTCAAGCGGATTGTATTCCCCGTCCTCGACATCCTGGCAGGCGTCCCCTCGGTGGTATATGGATTATGGGGTATACTGATTATCGTCCCCTGGATTGCCAACCGGTTTGGGCCGCACTTCGTAGAATACACCAGCGGTTACACCCTCCTGGCGGGCGGCCTTGTGCTGAGCGTAATGATTATTCCACTGCTTATCAGCCTGTTTATAGAAATATTTTCAACCATCCCCGGCGAACTCAAAGACGCTTCCGCATCGCTGGGCGCAACGCGCTGGCAAACGTCCCGCCTGATTGTTCTCCGGAAAGCCTCCCCCGGCATTATCGCCTCGGTGGTGCTGGCAGTATCGAAAGCTTTCGGCGAAACGATAGCCGTGCTTATGGTATGCGGAAACCTGGTGGACATTCCCCATTCGCTCTTCGACAGCGCCTACCCCCTGCCGGCTCTTATCGCCAACAATTATGGCGAAATGCTGTCGCTCCCCATGTATGAATCCGCCCTGATGTTTGCGGCGCTGATTATGTTTGTCATCATATTTGTATTTAATGCGGTAGCCCGGGTTGCCTTGCAGCGCATAGAAAAGAATTTTAAGTTATGAAATTAAAGTTTATAGAAGAGAAAATATTCGACCTGTTGATGATACTGTCAACAGTTGCCATAGGAGGAGTCTTTATCAGTATCATCTGGACAATCGTAAAAACAGGCGCCGGCCATTTAAGCTGGAGCATGATATCGCAGTTGCCCAGCGGCGGATTCTACCTGGGAAAAGAAGGCGGGATACTGAACGCCATTGTCGGGTCGCTCATGGTTGTTTTATCGTCTGCATTTCTGGGGCTGATGATAAGCATCCCGATTGTATTCTACATCAACGTTTACCGGAAAAGAACGTCCCGCCTGAGCTACTTTTCCCGCCTGTCGTTTGACGTGCTGTACGGTATCCCGTCCATTGTGTATGGAGCATTTGCCTTCACCATCATGATTTTTTTCGGACTGAAAACCTCGCTGCTCGGCGGAATCATCGTGATAACGCTGCTCATCATCCCCATCTTTGTCCGCACCATGGATGAAGTGGCAAAATCCGTATCCAAAGACCTGCTGGAGGCAACCTATTCGCTGGGCGCAACCCGCCTGGAAGCCTGTAAAGTCGTACTCCGGCAAATAGCGCCCGGCATAGCGACAGCCACCCTGCTTGCCATAGGCCGCGCCATAGGCGATACGGCCGGCGTACTGTTCACCGCCGGATTTACGGACAACATCCCGACCGCCTTAAACGACCCGGCCGCCACATTATCCCTGTCCGTATTCTTCCAGATGAGCAGTCCGATACCCGAAGTTCGGGAAAGAGCCTACGCCGCGGCGTTACTGCTGACAGTTATTGTATTGATATTGAGCATTACCAGCAGGGTTATCACCAACCGCTTTTCGAAAAACAGGATTAAGTAATGCGGGAGGGCTGAAAGCCCGCAAATCATTCTGAACTTGATTCTGAGTGCGTTTATACGGGAAGGCTGAAAGCCCGCAAATCCTGTGTCATACCGGTCATTAACCATACGGGAGGGCTGAAAGCCCTGTAATCATTAGCGCAGGGCAACCCCTGCGAACGAAGCGCACCACATTCACCAAGCCCTGAAAGGGCGGAATCAACGCCCTGTATCATGGCCGGTTATTAACACGACGGGAGGGCTGAAAGCCCTAGAGTCAGTAGCGCAGGGCAACGCCCTGCGAACGGAATGCATCACATTCACCAAGCCCTGAAAGGGCGGAATCAGGACAAACAAATTCCGCCCTTTCAGGGCTTCGAGTGTTAATAACCGGCCATGACACAGGGCGTTGCCCCGAGCTAATGATTTGCGGGCTTTCAGCCCTCCCGTATAGACGCGCCCCGAATCAAGGTCAGGGCGGCAGTTTTTTATAATCACCTTCCCCCGTTCGCTTTTTTATCCCGAAAGGTTATAATGGAGAGCTGCAAGCCCGCAAATCCTGTGTCATAGCCGGTCATTAACCATACGGGAGGGCTGAAAGCCCTGTAATCAATAGCGCAGGGCAACGCCCTGCGAACAGAACGCACCACATTCACCAAGCCCTGAAAGGGCGGAATCCGTTTGTCCGGACTCCGCCCTTTCATTTTTTCTTATCCCGAAAACAGGTTATAAGTGAATGAAAATTCCGTATATTTGCAGCCTGAAATTTATAAAGAAACAGAATTGCAGTAAATATGGAATTAATAACGCCGGATTATATTTTTGAAGCCAGTTGGGAAGTTTGCAATAAAGTAGGAGGAATATACGCAGTTTTATCTACACGCGCCAAAACGCTCCGGCAGCAATGGGACGACCGGCTGGTTTTTATAGGCCCCGATTTGTGGAAAAACGTCGATAACCCTGATTTCACGGAACACAAAACCCTGTTGCAGGAATGGCGGAACCAAGCCGGAAAAGAAAATTTGAAAGTAAGGGCGGGGAGGTGGAATATCCCCGGAAAACCGCTTGCCGTCTTAGTTGATTTTCAGGATTATTTCAATATCAAAAACGAAATATACTACCGGATGTGGGAAAAATTCGGCGTTGATTCCCTGCCTGCGTATGGCGATTACGACGAGTCCTGCATGTTTGCTTACGCTACCGGGCGGGCGATCGAAAGCCTTTATCGTTATTTGAAACTGGAAGACAAAAAAGTGATTGCACACATGAACGAGTGGATGCTGGGAATGGCCATACTGTATTTAAGGGATAAAATCCCCGCGATAGGGACGGTTTTCACAACTCACGCCACCTCCGTCGGGCGGTCTATTTGCGGGAACAACAGACCTTTGTACGGTACGTTTGAGCAATACGACGGCGACCGGATGGCAAGAGAATTGAATATGGAAGCCAAACACTCGCTTGAAAAACAGGCTGCTTTCCATGCCGGTTGCTTTACCACCGTCAGCCGGCTGACAGCCCGGGAATGCCGGCAACTGCTGGGCAAAAATCCCGATGTGGTTACGCCTAACGGATTTGAATTTGATTTTGTACCCGAAGGAGCGGATTTTGGTAAAAAGCGGGCTAAAGCCCGCCGGTTGCTGATTGACGTTGCATCCCGTTTGTGCGGGGAAACGATTGCGGAAAACGCTTTATTGCCCGCAATCAGTGGGCGGTATGAATACAAAAACAAAGGAATCGACGTTTTTATAGAAGCCATGAACCGAGTACGCAACGCCCATCCCGAACGGCAGATTGTTGCCTGGATATTCGTCCCCGCCTGGATTTGCGGACCAAGAGCGGAATTGGCAAGCCGCATGAAACAGCCGGCTTTACCGCAATTTCCCATGAGCGACCCTTATTACACCCATCATCTGAATATGCCCGAAAACGACAGGGTTTGCGAATATCTCCGCCATCTGGATTTTCTCAATCGGAAAGAACACAAAACAAAAATCGTGTTTGTACCTTCTTATTTGAATGGAAACGACGGGATTTTCAATGTCCCCTACTACGATTTGCTGATTGGGCTGGATTTGACCATATTCCCTTCATATTACGAACCCTGGGGTTACACGCCGCTCGAAAGCATTGCGTTTGGCATTCCGACCATCACGACCGATTTGGCGGGATTCGGATTATGGGCGAAAGAAGCGGGCATTTCCGGCAACCGGCTGACCGAAGGCGTAGAAGTCATTCACCGTACCGACGGCAATTATTTCGAAGTTGCCGAAAGCATCAAAAACAGCATCCTCAATTATTCCGGATTAAGCGGGGAAACAATTGCCGAAACAGCATCCTCGGCTCAAACTTTATCCAAACAAGCGTCTTGGACAAACTTCATCAAACACTACTATGAAGCGTACGACAAAGCGTTATTCATTTAAATTTTAAGTTGCTTGCACGACCCTATTCGTATCTAATTAGTGAATAGTGGCTTAAAAGTATATTCGTATTTAATTAGTGAATTAGTGGCATAAAATTATATTTTTATTTGCCACTAATGCACTAATTAATACGAATAGGAGATTAGTGACTGAGCGGCAAATTCAATTCTCCCGCTTCCCGCCGATAGCTTCCAGTAAAGGCTTCACCGACAAAGGCTTCCCGGTAGCCTGCAAAATCCATTGATTAGGCGTCAATCTTCCCAACCGGTAAATACGATCCGTTTCCGTAGCGAAATCTTTGCCTTGTAAATACTGTTCCAGTTGAAATTCAATGATTTGCCCAAATGAATAAGCCGATAAATACAAAGGATAACTGAGTATATGAGAATAAATTGCCAAAACAGGTTCGTCTTTTACACCGAAAACAGGAGCATAATACTCATTCCAGATTTCTTTAGACAAGCGGGCGACGGCTTCTTTCAATTGCGCAGGCGTCGCATCGGGATTTGCATACATCCATTTCCAAATGCTGATATCTAAGAGAGATACGCCTGAAATCTCGAATAAACTCCATGCTTTATCCAAAACATCTGGATTGCCTTCTTCCGGAGATTGATTTTTAATTCCTAAAATATCCAAATCCCTTTTCTGGAAAATAAATGCCAACGCTTCGGTAAAAGCAGTGTTAGGCACTCCGTTCAACATGTAATAATCAACATCGTAGAGCGATAAAGTTTGCTCTACGTTGTGGCCGAATTCGTGAACGGCAATATTATAGCCTTTGTAGTCTAATCCCCCTTCGGGAATGCGGGTTCTGAGGTGAGCATGGTCGCCTTTTTGGGCAGCTCCCCAGGCATGTCCCGAACCGCGGGCGGCGTCAACATCTATTTTTTCGGCTAAATACCGGGCGCGTTCTTTCGTAAAACCCAACTTCTCAAGGATATTCGGCAAATCTTTTTTCAAAGCTCCGGCATCCGGATAAAGCGCTCTTGTGATGCTACTTAAACTGTCTTCATTCAAAGAACTTCTCAATTTAAAGCCATCATACCAAATATCGAAAGCCTGCAATTTCCGGCCAAGGCGGGCAGCCACGATTTTCCCCACCGTTTTCATTTCGGGCGCGGAAAGGTATTCCCTGAAAAGTTTTTCGGCTTCATGGACAGGCACTTCCATATCTTCCGAGAAATTCCGCTCAATATAGGTATTGCCCGTATAGGCGTCAATGGCTTTTAATGCACGGAAATTATTTAATAAAACTTCATAACGGGTTGTATTTTCACTGTTCCCGGCGATTATTTTACCCGACAGGCACACTTGATTGGTATATGGATTCCAATCGTAACTGCCTGAATTAATAACTTCTTTCGGAATTTCTTGCGAAATAATGCGCTTCATAGCCTCATAGAGGGTTTGCTGCTTGTTGAGTCCTGTTTTTCCCTTATGGTAATTCGCTTTGATTTCGTCCCGTAAATTCCAGTGTGACAGCAAAATCATATTTTCCGGAAAAAGCCTTTTCCCTGATTTATCCAATAGCCGGCCGGCGTAAATATTATAACCGGCAATATACACATCGGCATCGCTATTGGCTTTGGTAACAGCTTGTTGCAATTCTGCCGGAATGCGGCTTGTGAACATATCGCCCAGCCGGGCGTAAGCCCAGCCAAGGCGATTATTTCCAAGCAATTCCTTTTCTTCCTGAGCATATTCCGGGAAGTTCAACGTGATAAAAAATGCTAACTTGTTGGCATACATATCATCGCTAAAATGAGTACTCGGGCTGTAAGCCGCAAATTGCTCGTCAATTTTGAGCAACGTCCCGGTCGCTTCGTGTACATTTTTTTGCAATTGGAGAGACATTTCATTGTAATTTCCCCAAATAGCCTCCATGTAATCGCTGATTTTCAGGAAAACCGCTTCCTTTTCCGAAGGATCGGAAATATAATTATCCATGCAAAAACGAATAAATTCGTCTTCTGTTCCGTCTTGCGGCTGCCATAGCCTTGCCGTTTGTTTTATGCCTTTCTCCATCAACATTTTACCGGACGGATTTTTACCGGAGAGGTCAGCCGTTACTTTTTCAATGGCCGGAAGCGTGATTTCCGATTGCTTAAATGTGTCTGCAAATACAGTCATAAAGGGAATGATTACCGAAAAGATAATTGCAAAAAGGTTTTTCATGAATTGTGCTGTTTATTATATTCATACCCAAACGTATCCGCCACCGCTTTACAGACGATTTTCCCGTTTACGATATTCAGGCCGGTTTTCAAATCGGGATATTTTTCACATGCTTTTTCCCATCCTAAATTTGCGAGCGCCAGAGCATAAGGCAAAGTGGCATTGGTAAGCGCCAGGGTAGAAGTCATCGGAACGGCTCCCGGTATATTGGCCACACAATAATGGACAACGCCCTCTACTTCATAGACAGGATTGGCATGCGTAGTGGGGTGTGAGGACTCGAAGCAACCGCCCTGGTCTATGGCTACATCAACCAATACGGAACCCGGTTGTATGAGTTTCAGCATATCGCCGGTAATCAGGAACGGGGCTTTAGCGCCCGGAATCAACACGGCGCCGACCACCAAATCAACCTGCGGCAACATTTGTTCTATGTTGTAATGGCTTGACATCACAGTATCAACATTCGCCGGCATAATTTCGCTCAGGTAGCGCAGGCGCGGCAGGGAAATATCCGCAATCGTAACATGTGCGCCTAATCCGGCGGCCATAAATGCGGCCTGCGTACCAACAATACCGCCGCCCAAAATCAAAACATTGGCGGGTTTCACGCCCGGAACGCCGCCCAAAAGGATTCCTTTGCCGCCTTGCGGACATTCAAGATACTTGGCGCCTTCCTGTATCGACATCCGCCCGGCTACTTCCGACATGGGAACCAGCAAGGGCAGGGTATGGTCTTTTTCAACGGTTTCGTAAGCCAGGCAAACAGCTTTGCCGGCTATCATCGCATCGGTCAGCTTTTGATCTGCGGCAAAGTGAAAATAAGTGAATACCAACTGGTTGGGACGAATCAGCTTATATTCTTGCTCAACCGGTTCTTTCACTTTCATAATCATATCGGCGCAGGCGAAAACATCCCCGGCTTTCGGGAGGATATGCGCACCGGCGCGGATGTATGCTTCATTGCTGAAACCGCTGTTTGTGCCGGCGCCGGTTTCAATAAATACGTTATGGCCATGCAGGGTAAATTCCCGGGCGCCGCCCGGAGTGATGGAAACTCTGTTTTCGTTGTTTTTAATCTCTTTAGGAATACCTATTTTCATAATACGTTAAATATAAATTAATTAATAGAGTTTTACAATTGTATGCTATTTAGAGGGCGTAAAATTACAGTTTTCCATTGAATTAGCAACTTTTTAAGGGGAAAATACTGCATTCACTGTAAACGTTCTCCTGCCGTAACGAAAGGAACGACTATTTATACTTTGCACGGCATGATTTTGTTCATCCTGTTTCATCAAAAATGGAAAATTATTTAAACACGAAAGCACAAAGACATTGTTCATAACAGGGTGTATTTCAAATTACTGTCCACGTCATTCCTGCGCAGGCGGGAATCTCAATATAAAATATGCGAATCTTCACGGGATTCCCGCCTGCGCGGGAATGACAGGCTGCACGGCAACCATTTAAAATACACCCGTTAATACACGGTTTTTGTATCTTCGTGCCTTTGTGCTTTCGTGTCTTCGTGTTTAAATAATTTTCCATTTTTCCCCATTACTCCCATTCAATCGTAGAAGGAGGTTTGGAACTGACGTCATAAACGACGCGATTTACGCCGCGGACTTTATTGATTATTTCGTTCGATATTTTAGCTAAAAACTCGTATGGCAGGGCTACCCAATCGGCTGTCATTGCATCGGTCGAGGTAACGGCGCGGAGGGCTACGACATTTTCATAAGTGCGTTCATCGCCCATCACGCCGACGGAATTGACCGGCAACAGAATAACGCCGGCTTGCCAAACCTGGTCGTATAAGTTCCATTCCCGCAAACCCGAAATGAAAATATCGTCTGCGTCCTGCAGAATCCTGACTTTTTCGGGCGTAACGCTGCCCAGTATCCTGACGCCTAACCCGGGGCCGGGGAAAGGATGCCGCTTAATCAAATGCTCTTCCATGCACAATTCGCGTCCGACTTTCCGGACTTCGTCCTTAAATAACAGACGGAGAGGTTCGATTAATTTCAGGTTCATTTTTTCGGGGAGGCCGCCGACATTGTGGTGCGATTTGATAACCGTTCCGGTAATTGACAGGGATTCGATAACATCCGGATAAATAGTACCTTGAGCTAACCATTTAACGTCTTTGCGTTTTTGGGCTTCCTGTTCAAAAATATCAATGAAGCCTTTACCGATGATTTTCCGTTTGCGTTCGGGTTCTGTTACTCCTGCCAGTTTTGTGTAAAAATATGCCTTGGCGTCAATGCCTGCAACGTTTAGTCCCAAATGTTGATAGTCATGGATGACTTTCTCAAATTCGTTTTTACGTAAAAGGCCGTTATCAACGAAAATGCAGGTCAGGTTTTTCCCGACAGCCCGGTGCAAAAGAACGGCGCAGACCGATGAATCCACGCCTCCCGAAAGCGCCAGGATCACTTTGTCGTTGCCGAGCTGTTTTTTCAGCCCGTCAATCGCTGTTTCGATAAAGGAAGCCGGCGTCCAGTTTTTTTTAGCCTTGCAAACAGCCAAAAAGTTATCCAAAACGGTCATTCCGATTTCGGTATGGTACACTTCGGGGTGAAACTGTACACCCCAGGTTTTTTCACCTTCTATGCGGTAAGCGGCCGCTTTTACGTCGGCCGTACCGGCAATGACGGTAAAATGCTCCGGCAGGGCGGTTATTGTGTCCCCGTGGGACATCCAGACCTGGGCTGTATCGCCGGTATTTTTCATCAAAGAATCGTTCCGGTCAACGGACGTCAAACGGGCGCGCCCGTATTCCCCGGAATTTCCCTTTTCTACTTTTCCCCCGGAAGAATAAGCCAAATACTGTGCGCCGTAACAAATTCCCAAAACCGGATATTTGCCCCGAACGGATGACAAATCGGGCTTGAAAGCTCCGGGGTCATTGACCGAAAACGGACTGCCCGACAGGATAATTCCGATTACATTTTGAGCATTTTCAGGAAATTTATTATAAGGGACTATCTCGCAATATACGCTTAATTCCCTTAAACGACGGGCTATCAATTGGGTAGTTTGGGAGCCGAAATCAAGAATGATTATTTTTTCGAGCATGTTGCTGGGTTTAAAATTTCCTGCAAATATACGTGAAATTATCCAAAGAGAATGGCTTTGTTGCAACGGAGCTATGAATACAAGTGATTCGTAGCATCGTAGCCTGTTGTTTAAGAGACTTTGTAAGAATCAGGCATACCGGTCTCCTTTTAAGACGTCCTCAACCCGTCAACCAAAAAAGCAATTTTTCCCGACAGCGCCGTCATGGAAGGAAAAACAATATTTGCGCCGGCGTCCGACAAAACTTTATCGGGCAAGGGGCCTGTATTGACGGCAATCGTATAAATTCCGGCGGCTACTGCCGATTGTACGCCCAAAGGCGCGTTCTCAACCACTAATGCTTCTCCGGCTTTTACGCCTGCTTTTTCCAGTCCCAAAAGATAAGGTTCGGGATGCGGTTTCCCGAATTTAACATCGTATCCCGTAACCATTAATTCTTTTTCAAAAAAGCCGGGGAAATCTTTATTCAGGCTTCCGTATAAAGTCGGTTGCCCCGAACCGGTAACAAGAACCCGTTTTATCCCGCGCTTCTTAACGGTTTCCAATACTTCTTCAGCACCCGGCATAGGCAGGGGAATCCGGTTCAATTCGACAAAACGTTCGGATTTTTGAGCGTAAATACTTTGTTTTTCTTCTTCGGTAGCGTCATGCCCGTAAGCGCGGTTGAAAAGAATACCTATCGTCGCCGGGCCGGTCATCCCTTCAAAAAGATAGTAATCGTCGGGATTGGAATCAAAACCCAGCGACAATACGGTTTCATGCCAAGCCTGTACATGGCATGGCATGGAATCGTATAAGACGCCGTCCATATCAAAGAGAACGGCTTTTATCATATTTGAATGTTTTCGTATCCGGGTTTTTTCAGCAGGGCAAACATGTTTTTCTTGTATGCCTCTACGCCCGGTTGGTCGAAAGGATTGACGTCGAGTATATAGCCGCTTATTCCACAAGCTCTCTCGAAGAAATAGAGCAACGCGCCTATGTAATATTCATTCAATTCGGGAAGTTCGATTTTGATATTGGGAACGCCTCCGTCCACATGTGCGATTTGAGTACCCAATTCTGCCATTTTGTTCACGTAATCAACCCGTTTTCCGGCTAAATAGTTCAAGCCATCAAGGTCTTCCGCATCCCTCGGCACTTCGACACGGTGTTTCGGGTTAACAACGGAAATAACCGTTTCGAAAATGGTGCGTTCACCTTCCTGAATCCATTGACCCATGGAATGCAGGTCGGTAGTGAAATCAACCGATGCGGGGAAAATACCCTTGTGTTCTTTGCCTTCGCTTTCGCCGTAAAGTTGTTTCCACCATTCGGAAACATAATGCAGTTTGGGATTGAAGTTTGCCAGAATCTCCGTTTTTT
>JAITCT010000176.1 GCA_031282925.1 Dysgonamonadaceae bacterium
TTCAAATCCAAACTGCTGGAATGGGGACAAAAGCGGCAAATAAAACCGGAATTTCGTTTACTGAGAATTTTTGAAGACAGCAAACACAATCCGATTTTCCAGAGTCAGGTGTTTCTGAATGGCCTCCCGGCCGGCGTTGGAACCGGCCATTCCAAAAAAGAATCCCAGCAGCAGGCCGCTCAAATGGCCATGAAAAAAATCAAAAGGGACGGGGATTTTGCAATGAAAATCACGGGAGGCGGCAGGGCGGAAGAGTAAAGGGTTTGCCGGAAATCATTCAAACAGGGCATGGAAATAATCCCCTTAATGCTCAATTATCAATTCTCCATTTTCACAATAGGGATAAACATTTCAAATATAACGTGTTATTTTTAAAATGTAAAGCGTTACATTTAAGATGTAGTGAAGACCCGCAATCCCCTGCAAAGCAGGTATTGATTTTCAGGGGATTCCCGCTTTCGCGGGAAACAGCGTTCGGTTACGTCCATCATAGCGAACGGTTGCGGCAGGAGCACCGGCAACCTCGACATGCAAATCTTCAGCGCAGGAAAGTTCCGTAGAAATTTCCCCCAATTGTCCGCATTGCCGGTTCAGGCCGGTATAGACGCGGATAAAATCCACGCCGGGCAGATGCACCTTGTTGCCGTTTTTATTGACTGCCCGGTTGATGTCGAAACTGATTTTGTCTTCCCATTCGTTCGGATAATTATTGACATAGCCCCAATCTGCCGCATTGCCGGCAAGTTTGGTTCCCGAAAAAGTCAGCTGTTCCAAAGGAAGCCATTGGGGGTAATAATTTTGCGAGTGATTGATATTCTTCGCGATGTAACCGGTTTCCCCCCGGTTGTCGCTCCAGTACACAGGCGCCGTATCGGAGGCCGGTTTGTAATAAGTAATTTCGTAAAGATGAGTGGTTTCGGGCTTGCAGTATTCGCTGCCGGCGAGTTCATACCATTCGTCATCGGGGATACCGTTGTAATTCCGGTCTAAGGAAACCATAACTATGCCCGGCTCGGCGTTTCCCAATATTTTGAAATCCGTTTTTCCGGAGACATTGACAACCGTATGGTCGAATCCGAAAGTAACATATCCGCCGAAACCGCCGAGCGAAATTATCCCGCCGTTTATACCGGAAATGCTGTCCTGCGCTTTCCTGCGCATGGTTTCTTCCGTGTCGCCCGCTTCGTACAGGGGCATTGTATTGACGAGCTGTCCGGGCGCGGGACGGTATTCATATACTTGCGTAATGTAACGGCTGTAAGCAACCTGCTCTTCCCAAACGACAATGCGCGTTTGGTGCATCACCGGATTCATCCTGTTAATGATGCAGAGTTTCAAATGATATTCTCCGGGGAGTTCAGCAATAAAAATATAATCGCGTTCGGTTGAAACAAGCGAATCGTTTCCGTTTTTGTCCGGCGCGCTCCATTCGTACTGTCCGGGAAATTCGGGGTGGAGAATAATTTTTTTCATCCGTTCCGTTACGTAAACATCATCAATTCCCAAATTCACCATCGGAATTTTATTTTCGCAGGCACAAAGGCAAAGAAGAACCCCAGCCGTTATTAATTTATACTTCATTATCAATTCTTTATTTTCAATTATCAATTCAAAAAGCACATGTGCGCCGGAATATCCCCCGTCTGTTCGCTCCATTTCAGTTTGCCGTTGCGGTCGTAACAATGCAGCGTACCGCTGGAAACATAGTTCTTGGCGTCCGTAACGTAAATATCGCCATTAACCGGATTGACTTGGATGCCGTAAGGAACGGCAATATCCTTTTCCGTTCCGTCGGTAATAAAATGGCTGGTAACCAACTGTTTGGTTTTGACGTTGATAATCCCGTAGGATACCGTGTTTTTTCCCTTCTGTTCGTTCCATTCCGCGCTGTAGAAGTAGAGCGAATCGCCGCGTATGCACATGTTGCTGCAAGGAATATCCAGGCTGTCCGTTACGACCATTTCGCGGGAGTTCGGGTTTTTCCTGTCCAGCACAAACAAGCGGGAAGGAATGTTTTTATAATTGCCGCGCGAAGAAACCCACAGTTTACCGTAACTGTCCCTGCGAATGCGGTGCAGGTTGATGCCGACCGGAATTTTCCGTACCTGCTTCATGGAGTTTATTTCCACCACGGAAACGGTGTTGTCATATTCGGTTTTGCCGGAGCCGCCCCTGTATCCGCCCGAATTGGCGACATAAATATATTCGTCCGTGATTTCCATCTCGTCGGGCTGATAGCTGACCGTTACCGTTCCGGTAACCTGCAAAGAAGCCGTATCTACCCGAAAAACCGCCCCCAGCTGTGCATTGGGGTCTATCGCTACCGGCCCCACGTAGGACGAAACGTAGGCATTTCCCTGCAAGAAACGGATATAGCGGCAGTTGGGTATATCAACCTGACCGATGCGTTTGCAGGTGCAGGCGTCCATCACTTCTACCTTGTGCGAACAGTTGATGACGGCGTATAATCTGCTGCCGTAAATCTGAATATCATTTCCCACGTCGCCCAGTTCCTTGATTACCGAAGGATTACGCTCGGGGTACAGATTACGGATATAGACGCCATTCCTGAAATCCGCAAAATCAATCGTGGATTTATTGCTGCCCATATTTCCCTCGTTCAGCACATACATTCCGGAGGGGAGGCTGTCGGCAGTGATTTCCCCGGGAAGAGGCTTGTATTCCGGCGGCACGGTCGGTTCATCGCCACGGCAGGCAGCCAGCAGGAAGAGTATCAGGGGGGATATGTATTTGTTCATACGTAAATAAGTTGACGAATAAACAGGCGCTTTGTTAACGTTACAGTTCGATAACTGCACGAAAGCGGTAATTCCGTTTCGGCATCGGATAATTCAACACTACCTCGTAATCCTGACCGAACAGATTGTTTATTTCGGCAGACAGTTTCATTGTTGCGCCATTTATCTTCAATGCTTTGACAAACGAAATATCACCGGTATACCAGGGTTGCGTATAATTGCTGATGATGTTTTCCTGTTGGTTATAGCGTTCGCCCACGTAAATAAAACTGTAATTGACCGACCAGTCATTCCGGGTCAGCATAGCAATGGCCGAGCCGCTGTGCAGGGGGATATAAGGAATCTGATGCCGGTAATACCCGTCTTTCAAGTCGGTTATATCAATCGCTTTTTGATAAGTATATTGCAGTTTGCCGGTTAATAACCAATCGCCCGAAAGCCGGAAGACTGCCATAGCCGTTACATCAATTCCGCGAATGTCCACCTCGCCGAGGTTTAACATTGTCCACCGGAACTGCTGTCCTTTCGGATAGGCGATAATTTTATCCTTTACCAAATTGTAATACGCATCCACGCCGATATGAAAATAATTAAAATACCTGTTTTTCGGGTTCAAGTCATACAAAACGCCCACATTGTACTGGTATGCATATTCGGGACGAAGATAGGCATTACCCATATCGGTATAATACAAATCGTTGAAGGTAGGCATCCGGAACGATTTTTTGTAAAAGGCGCGGAAAACCAGCCCGTGTTTTTTCAAAGGCTGGTAAGACAGGAACAGGGCGGGCGTCAGTTCTTTTTTGAGAGAAACGGAATCGCTTTCGCCGGCTCTTTCGTTCACATAAATTCCCAACAGGCTTGCCTGTATCTTCAGGCGGTCGGCAAGCGTAAAAGCCGTTGCCAGTGACAGCCAGTGCGTATTCCGGGCAACAGACTTGTATTCGGACAGTCCGTTCCATTGCGCATCATACGCCATCGAAACGTCCCAGTTCGGGCGCAGGGCATATTTATTCGCCCACGAAAAATAGATTTCCTTCTGTTTGTAGATATTATCAACATGAATCAGTTTGTCGTCGTTATTAATATAATGTGTGAAATCGGAAGCGTATTTCAGGTTGATTTTAACGCTGTACTCCGGCGTAAAATCCTGCTGCAAGCTGCCCTGTATGAAGGAGTTTTTATCCCAAAGTCGTTCGCCGTTGCGCCAGACATTGTTGACAATCGCCCCCGGCACGCCGCGCTCGGAATCGTAGTGATACACATGAACTTTCCACATCCCGTCCGGCAAATAACCGTTGAGGCTTCCTTCCGTGCGGACGGCATTGATATCGCCGTTATGACGCACGGCAGTCGTATCATAAGCCAAATTACCGGACGGAGTAACGCGCCGGTAGCGAAAGTCGTATTTTCCGCTGGCGTTTATCCACTCGGTAGAAAAAGAAGTGTTAAGCGATTCGCTGATTTTGTATTCATAGAGCAGAGAAGGATTCAGCAAGTCGAAAGAACCCGCCCGGAGGCCGGCTTTGAGGTTGGCTGTTTTATCTTTTTCAAATTTCGGTTTTCGGGTAGTCAGGTAAATACTGCCCGCCGAGCCGAATTCTTTGGCAGACTGGAAAATTTCGCTTTTCTGCCCGTTGTATAAAGCAATTTCCTCAATATTGTCTAACGAAAATTTGCCCAGGTCAATTTGTCCGTTTTGCGCATTCCCCAGTTGGACGCCATTGTAGAAAACACCCATGTGATTGGTACCCATGCTGCGGATATTAACGGTTTTCAGTCCGCCCACTCCGCCGTAATCCTTGATTTGTACGCCGGAAAAGAAACGGATGGCGTCGGCGACAGAGAAACTGTTCAATTTTTCCAGTTCGTCGCCTTTTAAGATTTGGGCGGGGATAATCTCTTTGTAGCGGTTAGCCGTTACCACCACTTCCTGAAGTTGGCGGATACTGTCCGGTTTAGTTTGCGCCGTTACAAACAGGCATGGCAAAAGCCCCGCGATTATATAAACAAACTTTTTTGCAGCCATAAAAATACAATACCGAAATCCGGCGCGAAATTACATTTAAATTCTGCGATTTCCAAGGTGTGCAATGACGGTTAATTCTTTTTTGAGGCGCTGTTTTTTTATTGCAATCAATCCCGTCAGGGATTAAGCCCGGTAGAAATGTTTGGTCCCATATGCCATCCCGCATGACGTTAGTTGTGCGGATAGAATATGGATGTACGTTCCCCAAGAAACAAAAAAAACATTAAACCCAAATCGGTCAATTAGAGATTTAAGGGTATACGTAAGACAGGAGGCAGTCATCGAGCGATCTCCGGATGCCAGGGAAGGCCTCCCTGTTTCGTAGCCTCTTTGCCAAGTGGAGTGTTTTCCGGTCAGCCGTTTGGGTGATATAGCTGGCGACAGCAAAGAGCTTATAGCGTATTGTCTTCGGGAAAGGCCTGTGAGTGGAGTTTATCAGGGCATGACGGAAAAGACTCATAAAGTTATGGGCCGTCACGAT
>JAITCT010000246.1 GCA_031282925.1 Dysgonamonadaceae bacterium
GTGCTTTACGACGGCGATTCGGCGGGTATCAAAGCGGCGATTCGCGGGATTGATTTGTTGCTGGAAGCGGGACTGAATATCAAAATCGTTCTTTTGCCGGAAGGGGAAGACCCCGATTCTTTTGCCCGTAAACAAAATGCAACGGCTTTTAACGAATTTATCAAGGAGAATGAAACCGATTTTGTCCGTTTCAAAGCGAATTTATTGATTCAGGAAGCCGGAAACGACCCCGTCAAAAAAGTGAAAATGGTCACGGAAATCGTGGATACCATTGCACTTATCCCGGAAGAAATCGTGCGGCTTGTATATGTGAAAGAATGCAGCACGATTTCAGGCGTAGATGAAGGAACGCTGGTTCGCGCCATTGCAAAAAAACGGCAGGAGAATCTGCTCCAAAAGAAAAAAACAGCCTACCCCGAAGCGGCAAAGCCGGAAACCGGAAATTTCCCCGATGAATCGCAAATGCCGCCACCGCCGGAGCAGGAAGATTATCCCGAATTTTCGTTCGGGACAACCTCGTCTTTGAACGATTATGAAAGTACGATTCTCCGCTATATCATCCGTTACGGAGAAATTGATATGGCCAATATCAAAGAAGAAGAGGACGTCACAGATATTCCGAAAGGCGAAACCAAAAAGGAACCGCCGCTTTTTGTGATTGAATACATCATGGAGGAACTGAAACAGGATGGTTTGAAATTTTCCAATCCGGTTTATCAGCAGATTATGGAAGAAGCCTTTGCGCGATACAGGAATCCGGATTTTCGTGCGGAAAATTATTTCCGTAATCATATTGATCCGAATATCAGTAAGTTGGCCGTTGATCTTTCGACCGATAAGTATATTGAAAGTAAAATTCATTCGCGTTACAAACCGGTTCCAAAAGAAGAGAAAAAATTGTTTGACCTGGTCCCTTATGTAGTAATCAATTACAAAAATGCGCTTTTGCAAAAACGCATGGATGAAATCAGCGCTTCCATCAGGGAAGCCGAGCGGAACGGCGATTCCGAACGTTTGGTCGAACGGATAAAAGAATTGGCGGTTTATACGCAACAGAAAAAAATGATTGCGCCGTTTTTGCGGGAAAGAATAATAAATTAGTAAACGAGTTGACAAGTAAACGAGTTAACAAGAATCGCTGCACATTGTTTATTCGTTAACTCGTCTACTTGTTAACTTGTTTACTCGTTAACTCATAACTAAATATGAACGAACAAAAATACAAATTAGGCTTGGCGCTAAGCGGCGGCGGCGCCAGAGGTTTTGCACACCTCGGCGCATTGAAAGCCATTGAAGACTTCGGCCTGAAACCCGAAGTCATTGCCGGTACAAGTGCGGGCGCTTTGGCCGGAGCGCTGTACGCCGACGGATATGCACCGGAAGAAATCATCAAACTGTTTGTCGGAAAGGATTTAATGGAATTTGCCGCCTTTCAGATGCCGGTAACCGCTATTTTCAGCATGTCCGGATTCAGGCGTTTCCTGAAAAAGCATTTGCACGCCAAAAACCTGGAAGATTTGCCGGTTCCGCTCAAAGTTGTTGTAACCAATTTGGACGAAGGGAAAAGCGCAGTCTTTGATACGGGGACGATTATTGACGCCGTAGTTGCCTCATGCAGCATTCCCATCCTGTTCAATCCGGTGGTTATCAACGGCGTTAATTATGTGGACGGCGGTATTTTCAAGAATTTTCCGGTATCCACCATTCGCGGCCTTTGCGATAAAGTAATAGGCGTCAATGTGAGTCCGCTCGTTTCCAAAAAATATAACAAAACGATTATGCAGATTGCGGAACGTTCCTATCATTATATGTCGCGAACCAATACTTTGTTGGATAGAACTTTATGCGACGTCCTCATAGAGATTACAGACCTTGCGTATTTTAAAACCTTCGATTTGGTTAAATCCGAAAAGATTTTTAAAATGGGTTATGGTTATACTCAGAAAGCATTATCGGAATTTTTTAACTCAACTCCGTGTTAAGGGATAAAAAAATTATAATTCATAAACATTAGATCAAATTATTTTGGAAGACGCCTCCGCCTTTGTGCCGTCAGGCATAACATGTTGGTAGAAAAGGGAAAATCGCACCTTGTTTCCGGTATAACACATTCCGTCCCTGACGGGACGGCGGGAGGAATTGTGCCGGATATTTTTTCTACCAATATATTGTGCCTGCGGCACAGAGGCGGTATTTTCTTCCGAACACGATTGGACTTTGCCTTGTGCCGATGTTTTAGAGGAATTGTGCCGGATATTTTTTTCTACCAATATATTGTGCCTGCGGCACAGGGGTGATATTTTCTTCCGAACACGATTTTGCCTTGTGACAATGTTTTACAGGTTTTCTGCCCGACAGTAGAAACGGAGCATACCGTCCTGCATAAATGGGGAAATACTTTCAAAACTGTTACATTCTGTTTATTCTTCATTACTAAAATTAAAAAAATATGCAAAAATGGACAAAATTATTATTTATCAAATATTTACAAGGCTGTTCGGGAATACGGAAACAACCAATGTCCCGAACGGGACGCGGGAAGAAAACGGTTGCGGAAAAATGTCGGCATTTACCCCGGAAGTGTTGCAGGAAATTCGTAAAATGGGATTTACGCATGTTTGGTACACCGGTTTATTGGAACATGCCACCCAAACCGATTATCCCGAATACGGCATCGGCAAAAATCATCCCGCGATAGTGAAAGGGAAAGCCGGATCACCTTATGCCATACGCGATTACTACGACATTGATCCCGATTTGGCCGACGATATTCCCAACCGGATGGCGGAATTTGAAGATTTAGTTGCACGAACTCATCAGGCCGGTTTAAAGATGATTATTGATTTTGTTCCCAATCACGTGGCGCGACAGTACTATTCGGATGCCAAACCTGATAAAACCGTCGATTTAGGAGCAAATGACGATACACGGACAACTTTTTCGCCCAACAATAACTTCTATTACATTCCGGGACAGGTTTTCGCTCCTTCTTTTGACTTGAACGCCGGCGAAAAGGCCTATCATGAATTTCCGGCAAAAGTGACGGGAAATGATTGTTTTTCCGCACAGCCCGGTAAAGACGACTGGTACGAAACGGTCAAACTGAATTACGGCGTTGATTATCTGAACGGCAGACAAACACATTTTGAACCGGTTCCCGATACCTGGTACAAAATGCGTGACATTTTGCTGTTTTGGGCTTCCAAAAATATTGACGGATTCCGTTGCGACATGGCCGAAATGGTTCCTGTGGAATTTTGGGCTTGGGCGATTCATGCGGTTAAACAGGCCTGCCCGGATGTTCAATTTATTGCCGAGATTTACAATCCCGACCAATACCGGAATTATTTACAAAACGGTAAATTTGATTTCCTCTACGATAAAGTGGGCTTGTATGATACCTTGCGCAATATTGTGTGCAACCGGCAGCCGGCCCAAGCCATTACCGGATGTTGGCAAACCGTTGGGGATATTCAGGAACAGATGTTGTATTTTCTCGAAAACCATGATGAACAGCGGATTGCTTCTTCTTTCTTTGCCGGAGACCCGGAAAAAGCGCTCCCGGCTTTGGTTGTCATGGCCGCGATGCACAAAAATCCGGTTATGATATACTTCGGGCAGGAGCTGGGCGAAAAAGGCATGGATGCGGAAGGTTTCAGCGGGTGGAACGGACGCACTACGATTTTCGACTACTGGAGCGTTGAGTCTTTGCGGAATTGGTACAACAGGGGCAAAATCAATACCGTCCTTTTGACCGCCGAACAGAAGACCTTACGCGATTTTTACATCCGGCTGTTGACCCTGTGCAATACTTCCGACGCTATCCGTGAAGGGAAATTTTTCGATTTGATGTACGTCAATCCGCACAGCCGGTTCTTCAATCCCGACAAACAATACGCTTTCCTGCGCTATGCCGGAAACGAACTGTTGCTGATTGCCGCTAATTTTGACGAGTCGGATGCGGACGTCGGGATTTTCCTGCCGGCCGCTGCCTTCGACTATTTCGAAACGGACGAAACAAAAATCACTTCGGCAAAAAACCTTTTGACGGGAGAGGAGACTCCGGCTGAAATCACGCGGGATTCGTGCTATTCCGTCCGTTTGGAGAAAACGGGCGCTTGTATTATTCGATACCGTTGAAACAGGGAGGATTTAAGGGAGTCTTACGACAGGCTGCAAGGGAATCGGGCTTCATCTCGCTAACCGTTAATCGGATGTTTTCCGTAACACGCGACAGGTTCGTTTCCGTTAATATGGAACCGGAAGGCAAACATAAACCATTTTCAAACAAACGTTCGCTCGTTCCGTCGCCATAGTACGGGCAACCGGCAAAAACCGGCTGCAGATGCATCGGTTTCCAAAGCGGGCGAGATTCAATGTTCGCCGTTTCCAGCACCAAACGCAGGTCTTCACGGCTGACGCCGCCGGTTTTTGCAGGATCAATGATGACGGCAGTCAGCCAATAGTTGGAAAAGAAATCCGGCGAAGGTTCCGTGTGGAAAGTAATACCTTTT
>JAITCT010000285.1 GCA_031282925.1 Dysgonamonadaceae bacterium
GGCAGTTCGGGCTGGGTGAAAAAAGTGGCTCTTCACTGATTGCATCAGGCAACGGTTTGAATTTCATATTCAAACATGTTTAAATAAGTTAAATAATTTTGAAAACGCTGCGACGTGAGTCGCGGCGTTTTTTTGTTGGCTACAATCCGGAGAAATTACGAATTACGAGTTACGGGAGGGGAAAAGCCACACTGCGTCATTGCGAAAGCGATAGCCTGAAGCAATCTGGAAATGTACTGCGGTTGTTCTCTGGATTGCTTCGCCTCTCGGCTCGCAATGACGGCTACGGTTCTTTATCTTCACTGCGCCATTGCAAACCTTTGTTGCGACAAGGTAGAACCTTGTCGCAACTATTCCGACAGGTTCAACCTGTCAGGATAGACGGCGCGAGGCACAGCCTCGCACCAACGGAAGGATTATCCGGCCGCACTGCGTCATTGCGAAGGCGATAGCCTGAAGCAATCAAGGATAACCATAGCACATATCTGGATTGCTTCGCCTTACGGCTCGCAATGACGCGGTGAGGCTGAATAATCCCCTAATTATCAATTATCAATTGTCAATTCTCCTGATTGCTTCGCCTTACGGCTCGCAATGACGCAGTGAGGCTGAATAATCCCCTAATTATCAATTGTCAATTATCAATTCTCCGGATTGCTTCGCCTTCCGGCTCGCAATAACGGCTATACAGTTGATTTTTCACCGGATGTGCATACATTTCCAGCATTTTCCCCGTCAGGAAAGGAATGTCTTTGTCCGGCAAATCAATTTTTTCCAGTTGTTTTTGCAAATAAGCGTCAAAAACCTTCTCGTCTTCGGAAGTGTATTTCTCTTTGAAAAAACCGTCCCCCCACAGGCGATCGTAAGCAATGTAATTGATCGGATAAAACCGGTAATTCAGAAAAATTTCATTATCAATCAACCCTGCAACTAAAGCGGCCAGTTCATTTCTGTTCAGGCTGCGGTCAGGTTTCTGTAACCGGCAATTAATCGGATTCCCGATTTTGAGATAAATGTCCCCCTTAAATCCGAACAAACCCGTTTGCATATTGACCAAATCGTCAAGCCGCGATTTCTTAAATTCCGGATTATCTCTTCTTTGTTGAAACTCCTTGGCTTTCAGGAAGTCGCAAGGGTCGTATTCGTATGACAGCGAAACGGGCGTAATATTCAGTTCCCTGATATTTTCCAGAAAATCTTTGTCCCCGCCCATAGCCAGCATTTTCAAAAGGCTGTCCTGCGTGCGGTCGTCGGAATCCTTGGCGCGGCCTTCCCTTTGGGCAATCCAGACGGATTCTTTTTTGCTTTTGACGGCAAAATGGATGTATTGGGAAAGATGACGGGAGATTTCCAGTATCCGCCGACCGGAAACGCCCCGCTTGACGATAAAACTTTTATTTAACCTGACAATATCTTCAATCCAGGGCGAAAGCATCAAATTGTCGCCAATAGCTATTTCCGTCGTAATGAAGCCTTTATTCATCAATAAAAGGTTCAAAACAGTTGCGTCAAGAATAATATCGCGATGATTGGATATGTATAAGTGAGGCGTATTTTCCGAAATATTTTCAAAACCGGCTCCGGTCAGGCTTGTCGAATTTTTTTCAACCAGCGCGGCTATTATAGGTCTGACAATTTTAAATTGAATATCATCAATGTTTTTGAGCGGTAAAAGCCGGGATTTAAAAGATTCCCATTCTATTTCGGGGAAAAACCGGATCATGTATTCCCGAAGTCTGGGATTCCTGAAAAGACGCTGAATGACAAGCGTTACCTCGTTTCCACCGTAAGGCCTGATATCGTCAAATTCATGGTTTACTTCCATGTCATTTCCTGTTAAGCTCACTTTCAATTATTTCGGTCATAACGTTCCGGATATCCAAACCGGCTGCTTTCACCTGTTGCGGGATAAAACTTGTCGCCGTCATGCCCGAATTTGTATTTACTTCCAACAGGCGAACTTCCCCTTGCGGCGAAATAATGTAATCAACTCGGATAATCCCCTTTGCGCCAAGGTAATCATAAATCTTTGCCGTCAAAGATTGAATTTCTTCGGTCAATGTTCCGGAAATGCGTGCGGGAGTAATTTCCGACACTTGACCGTTGTATTTGGCGTCATAATCGAAAAATTCATTTTGGGAAACCACTTCGGTAATCGGGAATACGGTTTTCTTTGCGCCAACTTGACAGCAACCGCAAGTTACTTCCGTTCCAGGCATGAAACTTTCTATCAAAACTTCATTCCCTTCCGCAAAGGCCAGATTAATTGCCGCCTGTAACTGTCCGGCAGAGCTTACTTTCGTAACACCGAAACTTGACCCTGCGTCATTCGGCTTGACAAAAACAGGCAATTTAAGCTCAGAAATAATATTTTCCCCATTCCAAAAGTCCCCCCTGCGGAGCAAAAAAGAAGGCGCTGTCTGCACTCCGAAGCTCCGCAAGTAATTCTTACAAAAATCTTTGTTAAAAGTCAAAGAAGCCGCCAAAACACCGCAGCCGGAGTAAGGGAGTCCCAACATGTCGAAATAACCTTGCAACAGTCCGTCTTCGCCCGGAGTGCCATGAATCGTGATGTAGGCAAAATCAAACCGTATTTTTCCGCCCGCGTGCGTAAAACCGAAATCGTTTTTATCAATCGGCGCTTCCCCGTTATCCGGAAGCAGAACGGCCCATTTTTCCTTAGTTATCACTACAATATAAGAAGTGTATCTTTCCGGATCAATAAAAGATTGTATTCCCTGAGCGCTTTTCATCGAAACAACAATTTCGGACGAATAACCTCCGGCTACGATTGCAATAATTTTTTTCATATATTTAAAATTTAAAAATGACGAATAAACAAAATATTGTAATATCGCTTTTGCAGTTCACACAAAACCCCGCGCGAGCCTTCTTTCAGACTTTCATGTGATACATGCTATCCTATAAACCTTTAAATTTTTCTATTAATTCTTTCATATCTTCCGGCAAAGGGCTTTCAAAAAACATTTCCTTTCCGGTTTTCGGATGCACAAAACCCAGGGTCTGCGCATGTAAAGCCTGCCGCGGACAAATTTCAAAACAATTCAGGATAAACTGTTTATATTTCGTGGTATGATTACCTCTTAAAATTTCATTTCCTCCGTATCGTTCATCATTAAATAAGGTGTGGCCGATGTGTTTCAAATGCACCCTGATTTGATGCGTCCGTCCTGTTTCCAGGCGACATTCAATTAAAGTAACATACCCGAATCTTTCCAAAACCCGGTAGTGCGTTACGGCGTTCCGTCCGCCTTCCCCGTCCGGAAACACCATCATCTGCAATTTATTCCTGAGATTTCGTCCGATATTTCCTTCAATCCGGCCTCCGTCTTCTTTGACATTTCCCCAAACCAAAGCCATATATTTTCTTTGGGTCGTTTTCCGGAAAAATTGCCCGCTTAAATGTGTTTTCGATGTGGGATTTTTAGCGATGACCAACAATCCCGAAGTGTTTTTATCAATCCGGTGTACCATCCCCAAACGCGGATCGCTTGTGTCGAATCCCGGCTTATCTTTACTGTACCAGGCAAGCGCATTCAGGAGCGTTCCCGTGTAATTCCCGTGGCCGGGATGAACAACCAGCCCCGGCGGTTTATCAATCACGATAACGTCGTCATCTTCATAGACTATATGCAGGGGAATATCTTCGGGAATGATTTCCATTTCCCGTCTCGGACGATCCATAATGATGGAGATGAGGTCGTTTGGTTTGACCCTGTAATTGGATCTGACGGCTTTCCCGTTGACATGGATAAATCCGGCGCAGGCCGCTAACTGAATGCGGTTTCTGGAAGCATGTTCAATCCTGTCAACCAGAAATCTATCTACGCGCAAGAGGCTTTGCCCTTTGTCGGCGGCAAACCGGAAATGCTCGTAAAATGCGTCTTCCTGTTCTTCGATAAAGCCCGCATCTTCCTCTCTGCCTTCAATATCCGTTACAAAATCTTCCATCAAAAATTGATCGGGCTATCGGAATTTTCGATTATTTCTTCATTCGGTATGAGCGTTTCATCCTGTTCGTCGGCAACGCTTTCCGAACTTACCAGAAGCGTTACTGTTGCATTGACCGGAACTTTATCCCTGATCTGCAGCGGACGTCCCTGATATTCCAGACCAACGACCAAATCGTGATAATTCCCGTGCACCCATTTGATTTCTATTGTTTCAAGTCCCAGTGTTTTTAACATGGTTGTCGCTTGCCTTTGCGACAAATTCACGACGTCGGGGATGGAAATCAGTCCTGCCGAATGGGAATTGAGCCGTATATAAATGGTACGTCCCTTTTTTACTCTTGAACCTATGGGAGGAATCGTCTCTATGATCGTTCCGGGTCTGACCGTTTTATTGTAAGTAGAATCAATGACTTGCCAGAATAATTCCTGCGCGTCAAAAAGCGGTCGGGCAACTTCCGGTTTCATGGATTTAACATTCGGAATTTCGACCGATTCGCCGCGGCTGGTATAAGCGTCCAGCCAAGTCAAACATCCCCAAACCAATCCGGCCGAAACAATAATAACAAGTAACAAATTCGCGAGAATAGCTTTCATATCTAAATAAACTAAGCGTTAAAAAACATAAGAACTGTGAATAAAAATTATGCTTTGTTCAAGGGTTATTACAAATTAAATGATTTATTTTCCGGCAAAAATACGAAAAAGAAAGTACATGAACACAAAAAGGGAATAAACTTTTGATTTTATTCCCCTTTGCTCAATGAAACACGACGGTTTTTAACCGTTGTATTCATCGGAAACCGTTAATTTTTTTCTTCCTTTGGCTCTGCGGAAAGCCAACACCCTGCGGCCGTTAGCTGTTTCCATTCTTGTACGGAATCCGTGTTTATTCTTTCTTTTTCTGTTTGAAGGCTGAAATGTCCGTTTCATGTTAATATTTTTATTTGTTTTATTTATTCCCCGTAATTATGGCTGCAAAGGTAAAATAATTTTTGTGAAAAAACAAATTTTACGAATTGAAGGGTGTATTTCAAATTGTCGCACTGCGACAATTTGAAATACATCCCCGTAGTCGCCCGTCTTCGCCATCCGTAGTCGTCCGTCTTCGCCAACCGTAGTCGCCCGTCTTCGCCAACCGTAGTCGCCCGGGTAGTGCAAGGCTGTGCCTCGCGCTGTCTATTTTTAACAGGTTCAACCTGTCAGGATAAAAGGCGCGAGGAGAAACCTCCGCACCAACCGGGTCCCCGTCATTCCCGCCTGCGCGGAAATAACAGGATGCGACAATTTGAAATACACCCGAATCGAATTACCAAGAAGCGATGCGCGCCTTCATTCTAACAAAATATCTATGCTAATTTACAAACCGGTATTTGAGCAGTGTCCAAATGGCATTTATTCCGTCAGTCCATTTTATCTTTTTCCCTTCTTCTATTGAACGTGGATAGTATTTAATCGCTACTTCCCAGATTTTAATTCCGCGTTTTGCCACCTTTGCCGTCACTTCCGGGCAAAATTCAAACCCGTTACATTTCAACGGAATGGATTTAAGGAATGTAGATTCAAAAAATTTATAACAAGTAGGCTCATCTGTCAGATATTGACCAAATAAAAGGTTTGCAAAAAAAGTTACCACTCGTCCTCCCAAATAAAAAAAAT
>JAITCT010000068.1 GCA_031282925.1 Dysgonamonadaceae bacterium
AAATTATCGGAACCGGTATTTATCTTTCCTATATTTTCGTATTATAAATAAGCTTGTTGCAACAATGATTCCATATACTATACCGGGTATCCACTCGGAGGTTGACAATCTGTGCCAAAAATGTTGTCCGATTGTCAAGTTACAGCAAAATATAAACCCGATAAAACCAACAATTTTTACCCAAGTTTTTTGACTTTCTTGCTTTTTCGCTTTATCTTTCTTATCTCGTCTTGCAATAAGCATAAAGACTATTGCGAAAATGATTCCAAATAGTATGTGTTCTATCCACTCTTTTAATGACAACTCGTGCAAGAATCGCTGACTGATTGTTATATTGCACCATGTCAGAATAATCCCCAAAAAAATAATAATTTTTATTGCAAGTTGCTTGATTTTGTAGTAGTTATTCGGTTTCATCCGTTTTTAAATTCATTTTAGTTATAATTTGTGATGGCAAAGATATAACTTATATTCACAATAAAAAAAATTAATTTTCTGTCGACAACAGAGGCTGTCTCAGATGCCTGTCATTCCTGCGTAGGCGGGAATCTGTGATTATCTTTCAGCGACCGGATAGCTTTTGCGTTAACCGGCGAAACAATAGCCTTGCCCAAATCGGCTTCAATTTCTTTGCGAGTGTTACCTGCTATTTTTCCTCCACGAGCCGCTATATTGCGATTGTCTTGGGTTGTAAGCGGTTTGTGTTCTTTGGAAAGTTCGGTTGTGGTCACCTCGGCAAGCGTGTTGAGCGCCAATTCCAGATTGGTCATATTATCCCGTAAACTTTCGGTTTTCAGGTTTTTGAAACGTTTATACTGATTGGTAGTCATTCCCGACCAACCTTGTGTAATAATATCGGTAAGCGTTGCAAATTCCTGTCCCTGTTTTACTCCGCGCCGTTCCCATTCATCAGTTAATTCTTTGCGGACTTCAATGGATTTCAGCCGTTGATTGATCCATTTCTCGGAATAACCCTTGCGGTGATAATATTCCAAGATGCGATCTATTCCGGTTTCGGGATCGTCGATTTCTTCTAACCGTTCTCTGGCAATTTGAGCTAACCACAATTTAACAGGTTCTGCCTTGGGTGAGGGAATGGATTGAATCAGACGGAAAAGTTGTTCTGCATCAGCAGCATCAGTTAATCGCATTTTACCGTCAGGAGCTTGCATTTTCAACTGTACGATTTTTTCGTACAGTTGACTTCCTTCCCGTTCCAACTTGATTTTCAAATCACTCCAATAACGGCGTGGATTGGCGCTTCCGGTCAATATCTCTATCACATCCACAACGGAAATATACCACTTCCCCTGTTCACTGTCCCATACGGAACGAACTTGCTTGTTTTCGAATACTTTGATTAAATTTTTTTGTTCCATAGTTGTAAAATTATATTTTTCGTCGGTCAAATGTAAGGATTATTTATTACATAAACCAAGTTTCATTGGGTATATTTCAGATTTTAGAATAAAAGAATTATGGAAGACAGCCCCAAGACAAGCCTGCTAAATCTCCACAATACTAACCGCATACCCGCCTCCCGGCGCCGACTTTTGTACTAATTTCGATTTGTTTGTAACCTTGATTTTCCGAACCGTATATGCTTGCGGATTCGTTTTGTAATGTGCGTCCGGCGCATCGGCATAGATGGTTGCCTCATACTTTTTGCCCGGTTCCAGGAAGTCGAAACTGATTTTTGAAGTGAAGCCTTTTTCCCCGCAAACGTTGCCTACAAACCATGAGGAACTGCCTTTAGCTTTCCGGGCAACGGTGATGTATTCTCCCGGTTCGGCTTCCAGATAGATGCTTTTGTCCCAGTCGACCGCCACGTCTTTGATGAATCGGAAGGCATCGGGGAAACGCTGGTAATTTTCGGGTAAATCGGCCGCCATTTGCAGGGGGCTGTACATCGTCACGTATAATGCCAACTGGTTGGCAAGCGTCGAATTAACATGCGAAGTATTTCCCGGGTTGATTTTTTCAATATCCATTTCAAAAATTCCCGGCGTATAATCCATCGGGCCGCCCAACAAGCGGGTAAACGGCAGTATCGTTACATGATTGGGTTTATTCCCGCCAAAAGCCTGATATTCGGTTCCCCGCGCCGATTCGTTACCGATTAGGTTGGGATATGTCCGGCAAATACCCGTAGGCCGCACGGCTTCATGCGCGTTTACCATGATTTGGGATGCGGCTGCTTTTTTCACGGCATACAGGTAGTGGTTATTCATCCACTGTCCGTAGTGATATTCCCCGCGTGGAATGATGTCGCCCACATAACCGCTTTTTACCGCATTGTAACCATTGTCTTTCATAAACCGGTAAGCCTGGTCCAGATGCCGTTCGTAATTGCGCACGGATGAAGAGGTTTCATGGTGCATAATCATTTCTACGCCTTTGCTTTTTGCGTAAGCATGTATTTCCGGCACATTGAAATCGGGATAGGGCGTGAGGAAATCGAAAACGTAGTCTTTGGATTTGCCGAACCAGTCTTCCCAGCCGGTATTCCAACCTTCAACCAGTACGGCGTCGAAACCGTTTTCGGCGGCAAAGTCTATGTATTCTTTTACATGTTCGGTTGTTGCAGCGTGACGGCCGCCCGGCTTCACTTTCGCGTAATCGGTAAGGCCTAATTGAACGCTTGGCAAATCGCCGGTATAAGCCCAATCCTTGGCGCCGGTAATCATTTCCCACCATACGCCGATGTATTTCACGGGTTTAATCCACGAAACGTCTTTGATTTTACACGGTTCATTCAAGTTCAGCGTCATGTTGGAAGCCAAAATATCACGGGCGTCATTACTCACGATGATTGTCCGCCAGGGGCTGACGCAGGGCGCTTGCAGATGTCCTTTGTTTCCTTGAGCGTCCGGCGTCAGCCATGATTCGAAAACATAATTTTTGTCATCCAAATTCAGGTGCATACAGGCGTAGTCAATGAGGGCGGCCTCGTGCAGATTGATATACAACCCGTCGCCGGTCTTCATCATCAATGCCGTTTGTACGCCCGTTTCCGAAAAAGGAGTTTGGGATGAGTTGGGAGTGATTGCCTGCTGCATAAGCCCGCGGATTTCCGACAGGCGGGAGGTTGTGTAGTCGTATTCCTGCGTATCGTAATCGCCGGGTATCCAGTGGGCGGTATGGTCGCCGGTCATGGCAAACTGCGTTTTTTCCTCTTTGATGACAAAGTAAACCAAGTTTTGCTGTTGCGGAAATTCATAGCGAAACCCCAATCCATCGTCAAATAAACGGAAACGGATGATGATTTGCCTTCCGGTCGAGATTTGGTTCAAAGTTACGGCTAATTCGTTGTACTGATTGCGGATGTCTTTATTTTCTCCCCATACCGGTTGCCAGGTTTCGTCGAAAGTAGCCGTCCGGCTGTTTACGACTTCAAAACCGCTGTACAGGTTTGTTTTTTCATCTTTTTCGCCGGTTTTTTCTTTTGGGAAGAAATCGTTAAATTCCCGTGTTGCAGTTTCGGGGACTAATTCAAAACCCAATTGGCTCGGTTTAATGACGGTTTTGCCTTTGTATGTCAAGTTATAAACCGGCGTTCCGTTGTTTGAAACGGAGAAATTCATGCTGAAATTCCCGTTGGGGGACTTCAATGTCCGGGCGTTCGCTATCATTGCTGATGCAATGAATAACATAATGGTAATTTTAAGTTTTTTGCAATCCATATTTTTATGTTTTAGTATAACAATGTTTCGGAATTAATGAAATACCATTGGAATGGTATTGCGAATACCATTAGAATAGTATTGTGAATGCCATTAGAATGGTATTGTGAATACCATTAGAATACAATTATAAAGACTCCTTTCGGCGGAACAACTATTTTCTCTTTTAGATTTATCGTTTGACCGGAAATCACCTCTTTCCCTTGCGTTGCATCGCTGATTACTTCTCTGTATTTCCCGGCCGGAAGCGTTTGTGTATCGTTTGAACCGTTCAAAACGACTAAGACACGGTCTTTGTCTGCGATTCGGGCGTAAACATAACAACCGGTCTCAGTCGTTGGCGCATAATGAATCAGTTTTCCTCCGGCAATCGCTTTGCTGGTTTTCCGCCATTGCAAAAGTTTGTGCAGATAATCCCAGGCCTCGTTTTGCAGGTCGGTTCGTCCCGAAGGTGTAAAAGCATTGACGGCGTCGTCCGGCCAGCCGCCAGGGAAATCTTTCCTCAGCATACCGTCGCCTTCGCTTTTTTCGCCGTACATTAATATTTCCGTTCCATAATAGATTTGCGGAATGCCTCTTGTCGTCAATAACAGAGCTAATGCTTGTTTATACCGGTTTAAATCGGTTTCGTCTTTTTTAAGGAAACGGCTTGTGTCGTGATTGTCGAGGAAAATGAGGATGTTATTTAAATCGGTGTACAAAAAATCCAAAGCAAGGACTTCGTAGATTGGCCGGAAAGGATTCGTATCGTCCGATTGGAATGCCAATGCCTGGTTGCAAGTATTCATCAGGTTGAAATCCATAACGGTTTTCAGATGGCTTTGTTTGTCGCTTTCCTTGGAGCCGGCTTGCCACCAGGCCAAAGGCGCCGAATTGGCGTACCACGATTCTCCTACAATGTTGAAGCCGGGATATTCTTCAAAAACAGCTTTGCACCATCGGGAAAGGAAATCATAATCGGTGTATGGATGCGTATCGTGCCGGATACCGTCGATACGGGCGTATTCAATCCACCAGATGCTGTTTTGGATGAGGTAAGCGGCCAGAACGGGATTCTTCTGGTTCAAGTCGGGCATGGCCGGAACAAACCAACCTTTAGTGAGCGCGTCTTTTTCCGATTGCGGAGCATGAACGTCGGGTACGGCCAACAAGTTATGGGTAGTCGGGACAAAACCTTCCCGGTGATTCAGCCAGTCTTTGCAGGGCAGGTCTTTCATCCACCAATGCAGACTTCCGCAATGGTTGTATATCATATCCATAACGATTTTCATGCCTTTTTGATGAATTTGTTCAATGAGACGGCAATAATCTTCATTGCTGCCAAGGCGTTTATCTATCTTGTAAAAATC
>JAITCT010000164.1 GCA_031282925.1 Dysgonamonadaceae bacterium
AATATGAAAAACACCCCGATGCACCTGCAGGATAAAATTATTTTAAGGAAAAGAGCTGTTATTGAAACCATTAATGATCAACTGAAAATATCTGTCAGACAGAACATACAGGGCACAAATCTTTTCATAATTTCATCTCTAATATTATTTCGGGACTTATTGCTTACAATTTTGAACCTAAGAAACCTTCACTTAATCTCGAAATTGTTGATATGGACAAAATTAAAAAAATCGCTTAACTCGAACTCACGTTAATAATATTGGCACCTATCCTGCCGGAATCAATATTATCAACGGGGAAAATTTTACCGTAAATTCCGAACGAAGGCACAGCATCAGTAGTCAATGGAGTAGTAACTGCTTATGCCCCCGGCGAAGCAATCATCACCGCAACTACCGGTAACGGAATATTTAAGGATTCCTGTAAAATAACGGTAAAGCCTGTAAAAAATGTTAGCCCCGAAAGGGATATTTTTCAGGACTGGAAAAATGCCAAACATATTACAATTCCCACCAATTACACTCTGAGAGACGGTATATTTGCCGGCCATTCATCTCTTGAAACTGTTACCGTTGGCGATAATGTTTTCTTCGGAAAGAACGCTTTCCAGAACTGCACAAATTTGCAGTCCATTACCTTTCAGGGCAGAATTAATGAAATTACCGATGCAATGTTCCTGGATTGCCACAATTTGTCATCCGTCAATATTCCCAACGGCGTAACATCTATCGGTCATTATGCCTTTGGACGCTGCTTCAATTTGCAAACCGTTCATATTCCGGACGGCGTAACATTCATCGGCGACTTCGCATTTTTCCGCACCAACAACCTGCAAACCTTTAATCTCCCCAACAGCGTAACATTCATCGGACAGGAAGCTTTCCTTGATGCGAGAAAATTAACTTCGGTAACCATCCCCAACAGCATTACACAGCTTGGAGGGAGAGTTTTTAAACAGACGGGGTTAACCTCAATAACCGTTCCGGGAAATGTGAAAGAGATACCGTTTTCGATGTGTTCATTCTGTTATAATTTAACTTCGGTAACGATTTGTGAAGGGGTTAAATTTATTAGCGATGCGGCTTTTCAGGATGGTTGGGCTCTGGAAACAGTCAGTCTTCCCGCAAGCCTTGATTCCATAGACGGTAAGGCGTTTGGAAACTTGTATGGAAACTATAATAATCTCAAGGTTATAGAGTGTAACGGTATGACTCCACCGGCTGTATATTCCGAAGCATTTATAAACAGAGATTTGACTAATGTTATACTTTATGTCCCTCAAGGCAGCGAACCGGCATATCGGAACGCGCCGGTATGGAAAGACTTCCCTAACATTGTCGCTTCTCCGCCGGCAGGAAATTAAAATAATTGAAAATTAGGGGATTTTCAGCCGTAGTGCGTCATTGCGAGGCGTAGGGGCGCACCCATGTGTGCGCCTTGGCCATCGCGCACCAAATCATCGGGGACGCACCAACATCTATATCAGGGGCGCACACACGGGTGCGCCCCTACCGTAATTTCACCATTATTTCAAGCGGGCAACAACCGCCTTTTCCAAATCGCCGTAATTATCTATCCGGGCAACAATATCGCCATCCCTGTTAAAGATAAAACCGGCCGGAAGATTGCCGACATTATACTTTTTAGCAATTTCGGAGTAAACCGACTGCGGATCGTTGACACAAATCCAGGGCAAATTGACGGCGGCATTTTTCCAAAAATGTTTGTCCCCGTCCAGCGATACCTGATAAATAACAAAACCTTGCGGTTCGTACTGCCGGTAAATCTTCAGCAATTCCATATTGTGCAGAGGCGAATTTTGCATTTCATAAGCCGTGAAATCCAATAATACGACTTTCCCCGCGCCCACTTCCGAAAGCCGTATTTCGTTATCTTGAATCGACGGCAAGGAAATGTCGAAAAACTGCTTGCCGTCTAATTCCCGAGGCACAGCCCTGTTTTGTTCCTGCCGCAATATAGCCAGCGAACCGGTGAATAAGCCGACCAAATGCCTGGTGCGAAGCGCATTGGGATAATTCACATTCCAGCTGTTGGCCACTGCGCCATACATTTTGGAATCCTGCCTGTCGTAAGGATCGAATATCAACAAGCCGTTAATTTGCTGGAATAATGCGAAATATGCCGATGCAGAAGCCGGATTGGCCATGATACGGTTTATGGCTTCCTTTTTATAGGCGTCCGTAATTTCTTTGGCCTTGGTGATATATTCATCTAAGGAAATCGCCCGGGATTCGTATTGTTTTTGTAACCGGTTATAAGCCTCGCTGGTTGCCAGCTGCAAAAAAGTCAGTTCTTTGATTTTTGCACATTCAAAAGAACCTTCCGCCGTATAATTGCGGGCAAAATTCAGCGTATCCGATTGCACCTTAATTGTTTCCGTACTGTCAACGGATAAATTGACGAACTGGCGCTGCAAACGCAAACGGTAAAAATCCGGCGCCTGAGGCCGCGCTCTTTTGAAACGGAAAAAACCGTTACCGCCCAATTTTACGGAATCCGAAACCACAACCGACGAAGTGGTAATGTTTTCCAGATAAAGCGTTTTCCCCGATCCGTCTTTTACATGGCCCTCTATCGTAAATTGATTATTTTTCGCACATGAAGCGAAACAAAGACCCAAAACAAAGATTATTTCCGGTATAAACTTGCGGTCATGAAAAATCCCTTTCGGGGAAGAAGCGATAAAACAGTGGATAATATTCGTATTCATTTCAGTTTATTATAAAAATTTTGGCGCAAATATACAACGATTTCGGGTGTATTTCAAATTGTCGCGCCCGTCATTGCGAACCGCGAAGCGGCGAAGCAATCCGGAAATGTACTGCGGTTGTTCTCTGGATTGCGTCACCGCTTCGCGGTTCGCAATGACGCCGAGAGGCTGAATTGAAAATCAACGCAGTCAACTGCGACAATTTGAAATACACACATGATTTCCTTTATTTTTTTCTAATGAACCTGTATTTTTTGGGGAATGTTTTTAACTGTGGAGTTTTTATTTCCCATCCTCCGGCTCCGCGTTAAAAAAACGCCACAATAAACCGAGTTCAAATAAAATTCGGTTTATGTAATAAATAATCGTTATCTTTGCGAAATTTTAAAAAGAAAATACAGACTAAAAAAAAAAGATTATTGTATGATTAATCCGATTGTAAAAAAAATTGATTTGGGCGATGGAAGAGTCATCACCCTGGAGACCGGAAAACTGGCCAAGCAAGCCGACGGATCGGTTGAGTTAAGAATGAACGACACAATGATGCTGGCAACCGTGTGCGCAGCCAAAGATGCTGCACCCGGTACGGATTTCATGCCGCTGCAAGTTGAATACAAAGAAAAATATTCGGCTTTCGGGCGTTTCCCCGGAGGATTTACAAGAAGGGAGGGACGGGCTTCGGACTATGAAATCCTGACTTCCCGCCTGGTTGACCGTGTCTTGCGTCCTCTGTTTCCGGACGATTATCATGCGGAAGTTTTTGTAAACATTGTTCTGTTTTCGACAGACGGGCGGGATATTCCCGACGCTTTAGCCGGTCTGGCCGCTTCGGCTGCACTGGCCGTTTCGACCATTCCCTTCAACGGGCCGATTGCCGAAGTGCGCGTTGCCCGGATTGACGGACAGCTCAAAATCAATCCCACTTTTGAGGAACTGGGAAAAGCCGATATAGACATTATGGTCGGCGCAACCATTGACAATATCATGATGGTGGAAGGAGAAATGAAAGAAGTTTCGGAAGCCGAAATGCTCGAAGCCATCAAATTTGCCCACGAAACCATCAAAGGAATGTGCCGGGCGCAAATCGAACTGATGGAGGAAGTCGGCACTTCCGTAAAACGCGAATACTGCCATGAAGAAAACGACGAGGCGTTACGCGAAGACATTAAAACCAAGTTGTATGACAAAGTATATGCCGTAGCCCGTTCGGGACAAGGCAAGCAGGAACGCAGCGAAGCTTTTGAGGCCATTGTCGAAGAATACCGGGCGCAATTCGCCGGAGAAGAATTGACGGACGAAAAGAAGGCATTGATAGGCAAGTATTATCACGATGTGGAAAAAGAAGCCATGCGCCGCTGCATTTTGGACGAAGGCATCCGTCTGGACGGCCGCAAAACCTCGGAAATCCGTCCGATTTGGTCGGAAGTGAACTATGTGCCGGGGCCTCACGGTTCGGCTGTTTTCACACGCGGCGAAACGCAGGCTTTGGCAACCGTTACCTTGGGTACCAAACTGGATGAAAAAATTGTAGACGACGTGCTGGACACCGAAAAGGAACGTTTCCTGCTGCATTACAATTTCCCGCCTTACGCTACCGGCGAAGCCAGGCCTCAGCGAGGCGTGGGACGCCGCGAAGTCGGGCATGGAAACCTGGCGCACCGCGCATTGAAATCCATGTTGCCCGAAGATTTTCCCTATACGATCCGCATCGTATCCGACATTCTCGAATCAAACGGCTCTTCTTCTATGGCAACCGTTTGCTCCGGTACGCTTGCACTGATGGACGCCGGCGTACAAATCAAAAAACCGGTTTCGGGAATCGCTATGGGGCTGATTTCCGAAAATAAGGGAACAAAATACGCCGTGCTTTCGGATATTTTGGGCGACGAAGACCACCTGGGCGACATGGACTTCAAAGTAACCGGTACCCGCGACGGAATCACCGCTACGCAAATGGATATTAAGGTGGATGGACTTTCCTACGAAATTCTGGAAAACGCTTTGGCTCAAGCCAAACAGGGCAGGGAACATATTTTGGGCAAACTGCTGGAAACGATTCCCGAACCGCGCCCCGATTTCAAACCGCATGTTCCGAGAATTGAAGTGATGATCATTGCCAAAGAATTTATCGGCGCCGTAATCGGCCCGGGCGGAAAAATAATCCAGGCTATGCAGGAAGAAACCGGAACGACGATCACGATTGAAGAAATTGAAGGCATCGGGCGCATAGAAGTTTCTGCGCCGAACAGGTCGGCTATTGACGCTGCCATGGCAAAAATCAGCGGCATTGTCGCTGTTCCCGAAGTCAATGAAATATATGAAGGAAAAGTCCGTTCGGTAATGCCTTACGGCGCTTTTGTCGAGTTCCTTCCCGGAAAAGACGGCTTGCTGCATATCTCCGAGATTGATTGGAAACGTTTGGAAACCATTGAAGAATCGGGCTTGAAGGAAGGGGATATCATCGAGGTAAAACTGGTGGATATTGATCCGAAAACCGGTAAATTCAAACTGTCCCGCAAAGTTTTGCTGCCGCGTCCGGAACGCGAAGACCGTCCGTACGAAGCGCGTCCGAACCGGGACGACAGACCGAACAGGCCGGAGAAACGGAGATAAGTAAACGAGTTAACGAGTTGACAAGTTAACGAGTAAACAAGGCTTGTTAAACTCATTAACTTGTCAACTCATTTTCTCGTTAACTCATTTACTCTCCACAAAACCCTCCCTCCCGCAGTATTTAATGTAAATTAGCAATATGTTTTGAATTCATCTGATTTTTTTTATTATCTTTGTACCTGATTTCACGCTGAAATTAGATAAAAGATTAATAATGATTGCCAAAAAAGTTTTGTTTATAACAACCGAGATCTCGCCCTATCTTGCCGATACGGAGAGGTCGGTAATTGCGAGAAACCTTCCGGCGGGGATTCATGACCGGGGAAGAGAAATCCGGACATTTATGCCGAAATTCGGCTGCGTTAATGAGCGCCGGAATCAATTACACGAAGTAATCAGGCTTTCGGGAATGAACCTGATCATAGATGAAACCGACCATCCTTTAATTATCAAAGTAGCTTCCATACAAGCGGCAAGGATGCAAGTTTATTTTATTGACAACGATGATTTTTTCCACCGTAAATTTTTGTTTCATGACGAAAACGGTAACGAATTTGAGGATAATGACGAACGCAGCATTTTTTATGTACGCGGGGTCATGGAAACAATCAAAAAATTGAGATGGATTCCCGATCTGATTCATTGCCACGGGTGGATAACGGCTTTAGCCCCCCTCTATATCAAAAAACATTATAAAAGCGACCCGTGCTTTAAGAACGCAAAAGTTGTTTATTCCCTGTATGACGATGATTTCACACGTCCTTTCCGTGAAAATTTCGCTAAAAAAGTAAAAATCGAAGGCATTACCCAAAATGACATCAAAGGAATCAAGGAAAGCGCCGGTTTTATCTCTTTAAGTCAGCTGGCGATGGATTTTTCCGACGGAATTATTGCCGGAAGTCCGAATGTAAACCCGGAACTTATCGAATATGCCCGGCAAAAAGAAAATGCGCTTTATCTTCCTTTTCAACCGGAAGACGTCTATATTGACGCTTTTGATAAGTTTTACGACCGGCTTCTTTCCAATAAATAAAACGAACAAAATAAAGATGAAAACAAAATTATTTTTTTTTAGCCTTTTAACCTCTTTCATTTATTTTGCCTGCGAGGATTCGGCAATTTCGGAAATCGGAAACGGCATTTTGCCGGATGGAGATAAAATCGAAATTTTTAAAGATACAATACCTGTCCGTTTACAAACCGTCCCAACGGATTCCATTTACGCAAAAACCATCAACGGCGTTTTAGGCGAATATTACGATCCGACTTTCGGCACGCTCAATGCAGGCTTTGCCTGCCAGTTTTATCCTTCTATCGGTTTTCAAAATCTTGACAATCTCATTGAGGGCAAAATTGACTCCGTATATCTGGATATTTATTATTCATACAAGGGTGATTCATTGGCTCCGATGGAATTAACCGTTTATCCGATTCTTCAACCACTGGAAAAGAATTATTATACCAGCGCAAAGCCCGAACAATTCGCCGATATGTCGCACCCGCTTGCCAAATACGCCTATACGGCCGAAAATCAGAACATCCCCGATTATAACCTCTATGGCCGGCTTTCCGTCCCGCTGCCTGTGGAATGGGGACAAAATTATGTGAATGCTATCCTGACAGATTCGATTGATAAAAACAAAGACGAATTTATTAAAAAATTTCCGGGATTATATCTGAAAAGCACTTTCGGTTCGGGTTGCCTGCTGTTTGTCGGCAACTCAACGGCTGAGGCTTACACGCAAATACGCATCCATTATCGAACCAAAGAGCCGGAAAAATCTTACGACGGGGGCGACAGCATACGCAACAGATACGCTTACTGGGCGGTTACCAAGGAAGTTATTCAAATAAATACTTTCACAAATACCCTGATGGAAGGTTTGTTCCTGGATGATGATACGACTGTATATATCAAATCGCCGGCAGGCGTATTCACCGAATTAACCATTCCTATTCCGGAAATTATACAAAAAGTCGGGAAAAGGCAATTCAGCAGCGTAAAACTTTATTTGAATGCTTATCCCAGGGACGAAAGGAGCTACATCTCCGACTTGCCCGGAGTGGGGGAATATACTTCAACCTCAGGCGCCGTGAGCAGATTATTGCTGATTCCGCCCGATTCGACAA
>JAITCT010000186.1 GCA_031282925.1 Dysgonamonadaceae bacterium
AATTACAAGGTATTCCTGAGGATGAAACAAAGTTTCGCTACCAGCCAAAGGATAAGATTTGTTCAATGAGCCGTCGGAAGGTTTTCGGGTCGTGAAGCTCAAAAACCGCAAATCGAATACTTTGTAGGAATTATTGTATATTTCAACATATTCTGCGCTTCCCGCAGGTGGATCGAACAAGATTTCACTGATGATTATGTCGCTTGGGTCAGGATCAGGATTGGAATTTGAGTCGGGTTCTTGCTTCGGTTCGGGTTCCGGTTCAGGATTGCCGCTTTCCAAGTCCTTCACCAGAAAATCGTCAAAATAAAACGCTTTGCTGCGAGTGGAACTGAAATAGCAGACAACTCCGAAAACCGAACTCTCAAGTGATTCCAAAATGCTGCAATTTCCTTCGAGAACGTAATCGGTTTCATCATCCAGCTTTGAATATAACCTGAAATTTCCGTTGCCGTCCAAAACGGCTTTTAACCGGAGTGCAACCGTGGCTTTATCCAAACGTTTTTCTTTCCCTTCAATCAGCATTTTGTTGTTTTTCCCTTTTTGGGACCGGATTAAACAGATATTTTTTTTGCCGTAACCGATTCGGACGAAAAGACCGTTCGGGTCGCCGGTCAAATTGCTTTCGTCGCTACACAAAAATACTTTGGTATAGTTGGACTCCGTAGGATTAAAATCCGTTTTCATCCACCATTCCCATTGCATATTTCGCGAAAAAGCCAAAGAAGTTTTTAACTGTGCCGGAGAGTCGGCGCCCGAAGCGTTTAACTGCAACTGCAAGTAGCCATTTACGGTGAACTTGCCTGTATCGCCCGTCCATTCAACCTGACGAGTGCCGCCATGAAACAAACCGTCAAAAAAATTTTCCGATAAAGTCGAATCGGGAACTGATTCAAGTTCAGGCTTTGGTTCTACTTCCGGTTCAGGCTCATGTTCTACCTCCGGTTCAGATTCTGATTCCGATTCAGGCTCAAGCTCAGGTTCCAGTTCAGTCTCCGGTTCTAATTCCGGTTCCGGTCTCTGTTCCGGCTCCTGCTCCGGTTCGGGATTTCCGCTTTCCAATTTCCGCACCAGAAAATCGTCGAAATAAAATGCTTTGCTGTAAGTGGAACTGAAATAGCAGGCAATTCCGAAAACCGTACCATCAAATGATTCCAAAATGCTGCAACTTCCTTCGAGAACGTAATCGGTTTCATCATCCAGCTTTGAATATAAATTGAAATTTCCGTTGTTATCCAAAGTGGCTTTTAATCGAAGCGAGACCGATGTTTGGTTCAAACGGTTGGTAGTTCCGGAAATTAGCGTTGTGTTGTATTTCCCTTTTTGGGACAGGACTAAGCAAACATTTTTTTGAGCAGACCCAATCAAGACGAAAAGACCGTTCTGTTCGCCGGTCAAATTGTTTTCGTCGCTACACAAAAATACTTCGGTATAGTTGGATGCCGCAGGATTAAAATCCGTTTTCATCCACCACTCCCATTGCATATTTCGCGAAAAAGCCAAAGAAGTTGTCAACTGCGCCGGAGAATCGGTGCTTGAAGCGTTTAATTGCAACTGAAAATATTCATTTACAATAAATTTATTCACGTCGCCCGTCCATTCCACAGAACGATCACTGCCATGAAACAGGTCATCACTAAAATTTTCCGATAATTGGGAAAAAGATACACACGGTAGTAAAAAAAATGATACAAAAAAAAAGAACTTGTTCATAATAAAACTGTTTTGATTAAGAAATTTTGATTAATTCCGTACTCCCAATAGAAAGGCTATTCGAAATACGGGGACAAATATAGACAACTATTTTTAAATAAACAAAAAATTGATTATTTAAAAAATGATTAATGGCTTGATTTTGGCTGATTCATATTCCGCATTTTCTCTTCCAATTTTATCAACTCGTTACGATACTGTGCCGCTTCAAGAAATTCAAGTTTTTTGGCCGCATTCAGCATCGCTTTTTTCGTTTTGGCAATTGTTTTTTCCAAATCGGTTTTCGTCATGTACAGGACAACCGGATCGGCAGCTATGTTTATATCTTCTTTTTCAAGATAGATTTGCGGTGCGGGTTTATATTCTTTCAACAGAATCGAAGGGGTATTTTTGATTATTTGTTGAGGTGTGATACCGTACTTTTTGTTGTATAGCAATTGCTTTTCCCGCCGGCGCTGTGTTTCATCAATGGTTTTTTTCATACTTTCCGTAATTTGGTCGGCATAGAAAATCACTTTTCCGTTGATGTTGCGTGCCGCCCGTCCTGCCGTTTGAGTCAGCGACCGGTGGGAACGCAGGAAACCTTCTTTATCGGCATCAAGGACGGCTACGAGCGAAACTTCCGGTAAATCAAGTCCTTCCCTCAAGAGATTTACCCCGATAAGCACATCGAAACAGCCTTGCCGCAGTTTTTCCATGATTTCAATGCGAACCAGGGTATCTATATCCGAATGAATATAAGCCGTGTTAAGACCGAAACGAATAAAATAGGAGTTTAGTTCTTCCGCCATTCTTTTGGTGAGCGTAGTGACCAAAGTCCGCTCGCTACATTCGGTTCGCAGAGCAATTTCTTCCATCAAATCGTCAATTTGATTTAGACTCGGGCGCACTTCTATTTCCGGATCAAGTAATCCGGTAGGACGGACAACTTGTTCCACAACAATTCCTTCGCTCATTTGCAATTCATAATCGGCAGGCGTTGCACTCACAAAAATTTTTTGCGGCGTGAAGGATTCAAACTCGTCGAAAGTCAGCGGACGGTTGTCAATTGCCGCCGGAAGCCGAAAGCCATATTCCACCAGATTGAGTTTCCGGGAATGGTCGCCGCCATACATGGCGCGGATTTGCGGAATGGTTACGTGGCTTTCGTCAATGACCGTCAGGAAATCTTTCGGAAAATAATCTATCAAACAGAAGGGACGGCTGCCTGCCGGACGCCCGTCAAAATAGCGGGAATAATTTTCAATTCCCGAACAATAGCCTAATTCCCTAATCATTTCCATATCGTAAGTAACCCTGTCGTAAAGCCTTTTGGCTTGCTCAAACTGTTCACCGTCTTTGAAAAACCGTACCCTTTCGTTCAAATCCATGTTGATTTGCCCAATGGCTTGGTTGATGTGTTCACGGGTTGTGACGAAAACAGTTGCCGGATAAATGTAATAATGATCGAAAGTTTCAAAGGGATTTCCGGTTAGAGGGTCAAATGTGTAAATTTCTTCAATATCATCGCCCCAAAACAGGATTCGCAAGGCCAAATCGTCGTAAGCCAGGTAAACGTCAACCGTATCGCCCTGTACTCGAAATTTACCTCTTGTAAACTCAATCTGATTGCGTGAGTACAAACTGTCGACCAGTTTTCTCAGGAGGATATTGCGAGCCAAAGTTTGTCCTTTTCGTACGGAAATCACATTTGCCTTGAAATCTTCGGGATTACCGATGCCGTATAAACAAGATACGGATGATACGATGATGATGTCTTTTCGTCCCGACAAAAGGGAAGAAGTGGCCGAAAGCCGTAGTTTTTCGATTTCGGAGTTAATGGACAAATCTTTTTCGATATAAGTATTTGTTGATGGAATATAGGCTTCCGGTTGATAATAATCGTAATAGGAAACGAAATATTCCACAGCATTTTTCGGAAAAAAGTTTTTAAATTCGGAATACAATTGGGCGGCTAAGGTTTTGTTGTGGCTCACAACCAAAGTCGGTTTATTTAATTTGTTGATAACATTGGCAATTGTGAAAGTCTTCCCCGAGCCGGTTACTCCGAGCAATGTCTGGTAAGGCGATCCCTGCATCACGCCGGCCGTTAATTCTTCTATGGCTTCCGGTTGATCGCCGGTTGGTTTATAATTCGATACTAATTCAAAATCCACAGTAAACGTTTTTTCAAATTACGGAATAATGTGCGCAAAACTACTTAAATTTTTTGATTTGGACGCAAATTACACGGTTTACAGGCGAAATTTATCCCGCGCGCAGTAGAATGTCTTATAACGGTTAATTCTTTTTTTGAGGTGCTGTTTTTTTATTGCAATTAAAATCCTGTCAGAGATTATTCAATCGCACTGCGTCATTGCGAGCCGCGAAGCAATCCAGAAATGTACTGCGGTTATTCTCTCCGGATTGCTTCGCCGCTTCGCGGCTCGCAATGACGCGGTGGGGTCAGAGCTAAAAGGCACGAGGCACAGCCTCGCACCAACGGGGGGAAATTATTTAAACACGAAAGCACAAAGAAACTGTTAATACACGGTTTTTGTATTTTCGTGCCTTTGTGTTTACAAAAAAAGCCGTTTTGCCCCGATGCACAAAACCATACCGTGCGCAGTATAATATATAAACGATAAAAACACAGACAACAATGAAACAATCATTTAGACTTTTGTCCTTTGTTTTGGCGACCGTTTATTCTTGTAGCCAAAACAAAGGACAAACGGCCAGAGTTGTTGCCGATGTAGCGCTTGAGAAATCCGTGAATACCGACAATACAGAAAATACACAAGACAATCAAATTTGAATTACTCCTCGACAGAATTGCTCAAAATGCTAAAAAACTCGACAGTAAAAACATAACTGTTTCAGACCTTACAGAAGAATTTATTGACATTGAAGCAAGAATTAAAACCAAGAAAGAGCTTGAAAATCGTTACAAAGAATTATTGAAACAGGCTAACAAAGTCGAAGAAATAGTAGCTATTGAAAAAGAAATCGGCAACCTTAGGACGGATATTGAATCAATTGAGGGACGATTAAAATATCTGAAAGACAAAGTTTCTTATAGTACATTGAACGTTGTTTTTTATGAGAGAACAAGCTCCCCTTTTGGTTTTAACTCAAAATTCGACATGCAATTCAAAACGGATGGACAAACTTGATTTGGCTTTTTGTAGCTTTGACAAATTTATGACCATTCATATTTACAGGATTTGTAATTATCGCATTTACAGACGGCTGAACGGCAGAAACAAGAAGAAAAACGCCACATAGCGGTTTAGAGAATGGGAGAATCATTATCTAAGTATGCGTGTAAAACAGTTCTCATAGGGGAGTAAAATAATTACCGATAATATATAAAGGTACATTTGTCATCCATGATTCTTGTCGATAATTGGATAAGGAAGTCCGGATTGCTGTTCCGGGCTTATTTTTTTCACAGAAAAGTTTGAAACTTTTGGCTTTCAGATTTTCTCCTGCTTTTACTTCAATCGGAATGATATTATCTTCTTCATTTTGAACTACAAAATCAAGTTCATATCTGCCGTTTTCAAACGGTAGATAACAAAAAGAAAGTGCTTCGTTCAATTTCAGCTACTGAAAAACAAATTGTTCTGTTAATGCGCCTTTATATTCGGTAAATATATCGTCGCCTTTCACAAGTGTTTTTACATTCAGTTTCGACATTGCTCCGAGCAATCCGACATCATTGTGATAGAGTTTGAAAGCCGAAAGTCCCCGGTAAGCGATAAGCGGCAAAGCGGGCTTTGAAACACTATAAACTTTATGCAATAATCCGGCGTCTGTTAGCCACTGAATAGCCACCTCAAATTCTTTTGCTCTGGCGCCTTCTTTTATTACACCGTAAATAAATTTCTTGTTTTCTTTAGCCAACTGCGAAGGAATACTGTCCCACACCATATTTATACGCGGCAAAACCTTTTGCGGAGCATGTTTTGAGAAATCGCCACGATAAGCAGTGAGTATTTGCTGTTGAATTTTGCGTACTTTTTGCCAATCCCTGTTTTGGGCAAAAGCGGCAACGGCTTCGGGCATTCCGCCTACATAAAAAGTAGAAATTCCGTAAAATTGAGCGGATAAAGTGTCAAAAATCAACTTTCCCAACCGGAAACGATTCGCCCGGATAGATGTTTATTCCGAGTAAAGAACCTGCTGCAATAATTTGATATTCAGGTGTTTTTTCATAGAAATATTTTAGTGAAGTAATACCTCGCAGGGCTGCTTGAATTTCGTCAAAAACGAGCAAAGTATCTTCCGCTGTAATTGTCAGTTGGGAATAAGCGTTCAGTAAGGCAATAATCCGGTCTATATTGAAATTATCTTGAAAAATTTCTCTTGGGGCGTCTCTATCTTCAAAATTAATATAAACCATTTGACGATATTCCTGCTTCCCAAACTCCTGAAGAAGCCAAGTTTTACCCACTTGCCTTGCCCAAAAACAGAAGTGACTTTTTGTCTTTATCCAATTTCCAATTTATCAGCTGTTTAATTGCGATTCTGTACATTTTTTTGCACTTTATTTAATAGATTTATTACACTTTTTTGCACTAAAAAACGCTACGAAATTACACTTTTTTGCACCAATAAGCAAGCAATTTCTAAACGGAGGTGAATTTTCGCAGAGGAATCATAAGTTTTACCGTGATTGA